>NZ_NCVH01000021.1:0-62580 GCF_002096855.1 Streptococcus mitis
CTTTTCATTATAGATCTTATGGGACTTTTTTTCTACAATAAAAACGGCTCCATAATATCTATAGGGGATTTACCCACTACAAATATTATAGAGCCTTTTATCATTTATAATAGAATTAAATTGTTTAAAGTGTTTGTTTTAAATGTTTGTTTTGGTTGTAAAGATAAAAAATAAACAAAATAATCAAAAAAAGGACAAAAAACAACAAAAAAATATTGACAACGATTTCATATAGTGTTATACTTATAGCATAAAGTTAATGGAAAGAAGGGAAAACCTTATGGGATTAGATCATTTCTTTGACAAAAACCTTGTGTTTTGCTTAGAAGCGGATAATCAAGAACATCTCTTTGATCAGGTTGCTACTTTATTGGAAGAACGAGAAATCGTAACTCCAACCTATCGTGAAGCCTTGATCACGCGTGAAAAGTCATTTCCAACTGGTTTAGATATGGAATTTTTAGGTAAGGATTTGCCGAATGTGGCTATTCCTCATACAGATATTGTTCATAATCTAGCTGAAAAAGTTGTGGTCGTTCGATTAGAAAAACCAGTGACTTTTCACAATATGATTGCGCCAGATAAGGAAGTAGAGGTATCCTTACTCTTCTTTATCATTAATAACTCAAGTTCAAGTCAAACGAACATTCTTGCTCAGTTGATGGACTTCTTTACTGGAAATAGTCATCTTGAAGACCTATCAAAAATTTCTGAACCAGAAGCCCTCTATGCTTATATTGCTGAAGCAATTGCTTAATCTTGTCTATTAAAAATATTAAATCGGAGGAAATCCATATGATTAAAATTCTTGCTGCCTGCGGTGCAGGTGTTAACTCAAGCCACCAAATTAAAAGTGCTCTTGAAGAAGAACTTTCAAACCGCGGTTTTGATGTTCACTGTGATGCAGTTATGGTAAAAGACGTTAACGAAGATCTTATCAAAGGTTATGACATCTTCACACCAATTGCTGCAACAGATCTTGGTTTTGACCCAGGTATTCCAGTTATCGAAGCTGGACCAATCTTATTCCGTATTCCAGCTATGAGTGCTCCAGTATTTGACAATATTGAAGCAGCCATTAAAGAACACGGATTAAGCTAATTCTAATTTGTTAACATTCATATAACATAAAAAGGGAGGAACTGTTATGGATGCAATCTTTGACCTAATTGGAAAGGTTTTCAATCCCATCTTAGAAATGGGTGGACCTGTCATCATGTTAATCATTTTGACAGTATTGGCTTTACTTTTTGGAGTGAAATTCTCCAAAGCGCTAGAAGGTGGTATTAAACTTGCCATCGCTCTTACAGGTATCGGTGCCATCATCGGTATGCTAAATGGTGCTTTCTCAGCATCACTTGCAAAATTCGTTGAAAACACTGGTATCCAATTGAGTATCACTGACGTTGGTTGGGCACCACTTGCAACAATCACTTGGGGATCTGCTTGGACACTTTACTTCTTGCTTATCATGTTGATTGTCAACGTAGTGATGCTTGCTATGAAGAAAACCGATACACTTGATGTCGATATCTTTGATATCTGGCACTTGTCTATCACAGGTCTTTTGATTAAATGGTATGCTGACAACAATGGTGTGAGCCAAGGGGTTTCACTCTTTATTGCTACAGCAGCTATCGTCCTTGTTGGTGTGTTGAAAATTATCAACTCTGACTTGATGAAACCTACATTTGATGACCTTCTTAACGCTCCAAGTTCATCACCAATGACATCAACTCACATGAACTATATGATGAACCCAGTTATCATGGTTTTGGATAAGATTTTTGAAAAATTCTTCCCAGGTCTTGATAAATATGACTTTGACGCTGCAAAATTGAACAAGAAAATCGGTTTCTGGGGTTCTAAATTCTTTATTGGTTTCATCCTTGGTATCGTTATCGGTATTATGGGAACTCCACATCCAATTGAAGGGGTTGCAGATGCAGATAAATGGCGTCTTGTTATCAAAGGATGGTTGTCTCTTGGTTTGACTGCCGGTGTATCTTTGGAACTCTTCTCACTTATCGGTTCATGGTTCATCGCTGCCGTAGAACCACTTTCACAAGGTATTACAAATGTTGCTACTAAACGTCTTCAAGGACGTAAATTTAACATCGGTCTTGACTGGCCTTTCATCGCTGGTCGTGCTGAAATCTGGGCTTGTGCCAACGTACTTGCACCAATCATGTTGATTGAAGCTGTGCTTCTTTCAAAAGTCGGAAATGGTATCTTGCCACTTGCAGGTATCATCGCTATGGGTGTTACTCCAGCTCTCTTGGTTGTAACTCGTGGTAAATTGCTCCGTATGATTATCTTCGGAACACTCTTGTTGCCACTCTTCCTTCTTTCAGGTACACTTATTGCACCATTCGCGACAGAACTTGCTAAAGGTGTAGGTGCCTTCCCAGCAGGTGTGAGCCAAACTCAATTGATTACTCACTCAACTCTTGAAGGACCAATCGAAAAACTTCTTGGTTGGACAATTGGTAACACTACAACTGGTGATATCAAAGCAATCCTTGGTGCAGTAGTCTTCCTTGTATTCTATATCGGTATCTTTGCTTGGTACAGAAAACAAATGATCAAACGTAACGAAGAGTACGCAGCGAAAGCAAAATAATGCGCTCCTATAAAATGTAAATTGTTAAAGCTAGGTTGTTATTTTCCTGATAGGAGTGACAGCCTAGTTTTTTATAAACTATCAAGAAATCGGAGAAAATAATGGTAATTGAATTAAAATCAGAACAATTAAGAGTTCAATTTAACAGTTTTGGTGGGGCTCTTTCTTCTATAAAAGATGCTGAGGGACTTGAGTATTTGTGGCAAGGGGATGCCACTTATTGGAGTGGACAAGCTCCTGTTCTCTTCCCCATTTGTGGTTCATTGAGAGAGGATACAGCCGTTTATATAGATGAGAAGGGGCAAGAAAGCAAAGGAAAGATTCCTCGTCATGGTTTGGTTCGTAAGAAAGAATTTGAATTAGTTGAACAGACAGACAAGAGTGTAACTTTTGCAATTGAAGACGATGAGAATAGCTATCAAAACTATCCTTATCATTTCCGCTTAGAAATCACTTATATCCTTACTGGCAAGACAGTACGAACTCAATACAAAATATTTAATAAAGAAACTAGCAAGGTCATGCCTTACTTTATTGGTGGCCATCCAGGATTTAATTGTCCTCTACTGGACGATGAGATCTATGAAGATTACTATTTAGAGTTTGAGAAAGAAGAGACTTGCTCTGTTCCACGTCCTTTCCCAGAAACAGGTATGTTGGATTTCCAAGATAGAAGTCCATGGTTAGAAGGGCAAAAAGAATTAGACCTCAGCTATGATTTGTTTAGTACAGATGCAGTTACCTTAGATGAATTACAATCTAGAACAATTGCCCTTCGTTCCCGTAAACATGATAAGGGATTGAAAGTGCACTTTGCAGAGTTTCCAAACCTCATCATCTGGTCAACTTTGAATAAAGGTCCTTTCATTGCCTTTGAACCATGGTCTGGCTTGTCAACATCCCTTGAAGAAGGAGATCATCTAGAAGATAAGAAGAATGTTCGTCTCCTAGAACCTGGTCAAGTGGATCAAATTGGTTTTGATATCGAAATTTTTAGTTAAAAAACACAAAAACAAACATTAACTGTTGACTTTTTCAGGAAATAGGAGTATATTATGTTTGTAAGGAACAAATGATGTTTGCAACAAACAAATAATCACTTGTTATATTCTCTTTCGTGAAGAAGGATTATTTCTAGGAAACTGGTTTCCTAAACTTGAATAAGGTGTCATTCACCTCATTCAATCCAATTTGTCAATAAACTGCTAGAAAGCTTTTTGTAGCTAAACTGCTAACTATAAAAGGTTTTACTAGCCTAGAAAAATAAAAAGGAGTATACAATATGTCTATTGTTATCGGTGCAGATGCTGCAGGTTTGAGATTGAAAGAAGTTGTGAAAGACTTCTTGGAAAAAGAAAACTTCCACGTTGTGGATGTTACAGCTGAAGGTCAAGACTTTGTTGATGTGACTCTTGCTGTTGCTGCAGAAGTAAACAAAGAAGAACAAAACCTTGGAATTGTGATTGATGCTTATGGAGCTGGTCCATTCATGGTCGCAACAAAAATCAAAGGAATGGTTGCTGCAGAAGTATCTGACGAACGTTCAGCTTATATGACTCGTGGTCATAACAACTCACGTATGATCACTATGGGTGCACAACTTGTTGGTGATGAATTGGCTAAAAACATTGCTAAAGGATTTGTTAACGGTAAATACGATGGTGGACGTCACCAAATTAGGGTCGATATGTTGAACAAAATGTGCTAATACTCTTCAAAAATCAAGATAATCTGTTGTCAGCTCACTTTAGCTAACCTCAGTTATGCTCGCAGCTCGCTTCCTAAGCTAATCTTGATTTTTCTTGAGTAAGGATAAATGATATTAGATTTATATAATTAATCGGAGGGAATAACTAATGAGAATTGCAATTGGATGTGACCACATCGTAACAGATGAAAAAATGGCGGTTTCAGAATTTTTGAAATCAAAAGGATATGAAGTCATTGACTTTGGTACATATGACCATACACGTACTCACTACCCAATCTTTGGTAAAAAAGTAGGAGAAGCTGTAACTAGCGGTCAAGCTGATCTTGGAGTATGTATCTGTGGTACTGGTGTTGGTATCAACAACGCTGTAAATAAAGTTCCAGGTGTCCGTTCTGCCTTGGTTCGTGATATGACAACAGCCCTTTATGCTAAAGAACAATTGAACGCCAACGTTATCGGATTTGGTGGTAAGATTACTGGTGAATTGCTTATGTGTGATATCATCGAAGCTTTCATCCATGCTGAATACAAACCATCTGAAGAAAACAAAAAATTGATTGCGAAAATTGAACACGTTGAAAGTCACAATGCTCAACAAACAGACGCAAACTTCTTCACTGAATTCCTTGAAAAATGGGATCGCGGAGAATACCACGACTAAGAGGTGACCTATGATTTTAACAGTCACAATGAACCCATCCATTGATATTTCCTATCCCTTGGATGAGTTAAAGATTGATACTGTCAATCGTGTGGTGGATGTAACCAAAACGGCTGGTGGTAAGGGACTCAATGTTACCCGAGTACTTTCAGAATTTGGGGATTCTGTTCTTGCTACTGGTTTAGTGGGTGGCAAACTTGGTGAGTTTTTGGTTGAAAATATCGATGATCAAGTAAAGAAAGATTTCTTCTCAATTCAGGGAGAAACTCGTAACTGTATCGCTATTCTTCATGGAGATAACCAAACAGAAGTTCTTGAAAAAGGACCTGAAGTATTGGAACAAGAAGGTCAAGGCTTTTTGGAACATTTCAAAAAACTCTTGGAGTCAGTTGAAGTAGTAGCTATCTCAGGTAGTCTGCCAGCTGGCCTTCCAGTTGATTACTATGCGAGCTTGGTAGAACTTGCTAATCAAGCTGGCAAGCCTGTTGTCTTGGACTGCTCTGGTGCAGCACTTCAGGCGGTTCTTGAATCCCCACATAAACCAACAGTCATCAAACCAAATAATGAGGAATTGTCTCAACTTCTAGGAAGAGAAGTTTCTGAGGATTTGGATGAATTAAAAGAAGTTCTTCAAGAACCTTTATTTGCAGGTATTGAATGGATTATCGTTTCACTTGGTGCCAACGGTGCTTTTGCCAAACATGGTGACACTTTCTACAAGGTAGATATTCCTAGAATTCAGGTAGTAAATCCTGTTGGATCTGGAGACTCTACTGTGGCAGGGATTTCTTCAGGACTTCTTCACAAAGAATCGGATGCAGAATTACTCATCAAGGCAAATGTCCTTGGTATGCTCAATGCTCAAGAAAAAATGACCGGTCATGTCAACATGGCCAACTATCAAGCTTTATATGATCAATTAATAGTAAAAGAGGTATAAAATGGCTTTAACAGAACAAAAACGTGCACGCTTAGAAAAACTTTCTGATGAAAATGGTATCATCTCAGCTCTTGCATTTGACCAACGTGGTGCGTTGAAACGCCTCATGGCTCAACACCAAACAGAAGAACCAACTGTAGCTCAAATGGAAGAACTTAAAGTTTTGGTAGCAGATGAATTGACTAAATACGCTTCATCTATGCTTCTTGATCCAGAATATGGACTTCCAGCAACTAAAGCTCTTGATGAAAAAGCTGGTCTTCTCCTTGCTTATGAAAAAACAGGTTATGACACAACAAGCACAAAACGCTTGCCAGACTGCTTGGATGTTTGGTCTGCAAAACGTATTAAAGAAGAAGGTGCAGATGCAGTTAAATTCTTGCTTTACTATGATGTAGATAGCTCAGACGAACTTAACCAAGAAAAACAAGCTTACATCGAACGTATCGGTTCTGAATGTGTGGCTGAAGATATCCCATTCTTCCTTGAAATTCTTGCTTACGATGAAAAAATTGCAGACGCAGGTTCTGTAGAATACGCGAAAGTAAAACCACACAAAGTTATTGGTGCTATGAAAGTCTTCTCAGACCCACGCTTTAACATTGATGTCTTGAAAGTAGAAGTTCCTGTTAACATTAAATATGTTGAAGGCTTCGCTGAAGGTGAAGTAGTTTATACACGTGAAGAAGCAGCATCCTTCTTCAAAGCCCAAGATGAAGCAACTAACTTGCCTTACATCTACTTGAGTGCTGGTGTATCAGCTAAACTCTTCCAAGATACTCTTGTATTTGCCCATGAATCAGGTGCAAACTTTAACGGAGTTCTTTGTGGCCGTGCTACATGGGCTGGATCAGTTGAAGCATACATCAAAGATGGTGAAGCCGCAGCTCGTGAATGGCTTCGCACAACTGGATTTGAAAACATTGATGAGCTCAATAAAGTTCTTCAAACAACAGCAACTTCATGGAAAGAACGCGTGTAAGAAAGTCCTCCTAGGTTAGGAACATGAATCTAAAAAATTTTAAAAAAAGTTGTATGTAAAGGTTTACAAAATAACTTACTTGTGCTATACTTAAATCACAAGTTAATACAAGGTGAGTGTTACTAAGTAATATTAGGCATGATCACAGGTGAATTAGAAATTGGCTGATTTTCTAGTTCATTTGTGGTCATTTTTTATACTCATATACCTTTAAAATATAAAAGGAGGTTGACATGTATCGAATTCTAAATCCAATGAATCACAATGTCTCGCTTGTCAGAAATGATAAAGGAGAAGAAGTGATTGTGATTGGTAAGGGGATTGCATTTGGAAAGAAGAAAGGGGATTTGATTGCTGAACAGCAGGTTGAGAAAATCTTTCGGATGAAGACCGAAGAGTCAAGAGAAAACTTTATGGCTCTCCTCAAAGATGTTCCGCTTGATTTTATCACAGTGACCTATGAAATCATTGATAAGCTATCAAAGAAATATCATTATCCGATTCAAGAGTATCTCTACGTAACCTTGACAGATCATATTTACTGTTCTTACCAAGCTCTAGCACAAGGAAGGTACAAGGATAGTAATCTACCAGATATTTCCACTAAGTATCCTGTCGCTTTTCAAATCGCAAATGAAGCATTTGAAATTTACCGCCAGAAGCTAGCAGATCATTTTCCTGAGGACGAAATTATTCGGATTGCTTATCATTTCATTAATGCCGAAGGTGAAAATGAAGTGGAACTTGTGGAGTCGATTGATAAGAGGAAAGAAATTCTCAGGAATGTTGAAGAAGTTTTAACGGACTATGCAATTCAACGAACCAAAGAGAATAATCATTTCTATGATCGTTTTATGATACATTTGAATTATTTCTTGGATTATTTAGACAGATCTAGAGATGATAACCAATCACTTCTGGATATGGAAGATCACATTAAACAATCCTATCCAAAAGCGTTCGAGATTGGTTCCAAGATCTATGATGTGATTACGCAACATACGGGTCTTGATTTGTATAAAAGTGAACGAGTTTATCTAGTTCTACATATCCAACGTTTATTGTCATAAAAATTTATTTAAAACTATATAAGGAGAATTCTATCATGAATAGAGAAGAAGTAACATTGTTAGGTTTTGAAATCGTAGCCTATGCTGGCGATGCTCGTTCAAAATTATTGGAAGCCTTGAAGGCTGCTGAAGCTGGTGATTTTGCGAAAGCGGACACTTTGGTAGAGGAAGCTGGTAGCTGTATTGCAGAGGCTCACCACGCGCAAACAAGTCTATTAACTAAGGAAGCTTCTGGTGAGGATTTGGCTTATAGTGTAACCATGATGCATGGCCAAGACCACTTGATGACAACTATCTTGTTAAAAGATTTGATGCACCATTTAATTGAACTGTACAAGAGAGGAGTTAAATAATGAATAAACTAATTGCATTTATTGAGAAAGGAAAACCTTTCTTTGAGAAACTATCTCGTAATATCTATCTTCGTGCTATTCGTGATGGTTTCATTGCAGGTATGCCTGTTATTCTCTTCTCGAGTATTTTTATCTTGATTGCCTTTGTACCCAACTCATGGGGCTTTAAATGGTCTGATGAAGTTGTAGCCTTTCTGATGAAACCTTACAGCTATTCAATGGGGATTCTAGCTCTCTTGGTAGCTGGTACAACAGCTAAGTCATTGACCGACTCAGTAAACCGTAGCATGGAGAAAACCAATCAAATCAACTATATGTCAACACTGTTAGCAGCAATTGTTGGTTTGTTGATGTTGGCAGCTGATCCTATCGAAAATGGTCTAGCTACTGGATTCTTGGGGACAAAAGGTTTGCTTTCAGCCTTCCTTGCTGCCTTTGTTACTGTAGCCATCTATAAGGTTTGTGTTAAGAACAACGTCACTATTCGCATGCCAGACGAAGTTCCACCAAATATCTCACAAGTCTTTAAAGATGTGATTCCATTCACTCTATCAGTTGTTTCTCTTTATGCTCTTGATTTACTAGCTCGTCATTTTGTTGGTGCTAGTGTAGCAGAGTCAATCGGTAAATTCTTTGCACCATTATTCTCTGCTGCTGATGGTTATCTAGGTATCACCATTATCTTTGGTGCCTTTGCCTTCTTCTGGTTTGTTGGTATCCACGGTCCATCTATTGTTGAACCTGCTATCGCAGCAATTACCTATGCCAATGCCGAAGTCAACTTGAACCTTCTCCAACAAGGCATGCACGCTGACAAGATTCTTACTTCTGGTACACAAATGTTTATCGTGACCATGGGTGGTACTGGTGCGACATTGGTTGTTCCTTTCATGTTCATGTGGTTAACAAAATCAAAACGTAATCGTGCAATCGGACGCGCTTCAGTAGTTCCTACCTTCTTCGGTGTAAATGAACCAATCTTGTTTGGTGCACCTCTTGTATTGAACCCGATTTTCTTCATTCCATTTATTTTTGCTCCCATCGCAAACGTTTGGATCTTTAAATTCTTCATTGAAACTCTTGGAATGAATTCATTTACTGCTAATCTACCATGGACAACTCCAGCTCCACTAGGTCTAGTTCTTGGTACGAACTTCCAAGTTCTATCATTCATTCTTGCTGCCCTTCTAATCGTGGTTGACGTAGTCATTTACTATCCATTCCTTAAGGTCTATGATGAACAAATTCTTGAAGAAGAACGTTCAGGTAAATCTAATGATGAATTGAAAGAAAAAGTTGCTGCAAACTTCAACACTGCAAAAGCAGATGCTATTCTTGAAAAAGCTGGTGTAGAAGCAGCACAAAATACAATCACTGAAGAAACAAATGTCCTCGTTCTCTGTGCAGGTGGAGGGACAAGTGGACTTCTTGCAAATGCTTTGAACAAGGCAGCTGCAGAGTACAATGTTCCTGTGAAAGCAGCAGCAGGTGGCTATGGTGCTCATCGTGAAATGTTACCAGAGTTTGATCTAGTTATCCTTGCCCCTCAAGTTGCTTCAAACTTTGAAGACATGAAAGCAGAAACAGATAAACTCGGTATCAAACTTGCGAAAACAGAAGGCGCTCAATACATCAAATTAACTCGTGATGGAAAAGGTGCTCTTGCATTCGTACAAGCTCAATTCGATTAAGGCTAGGGACTGTGAAACAGTCTCCTCTCGTTACGGTAATCGCTATGGCGAATTTCCTAATCGCCTTGTTAATTCGTCGGTAAAAAGATATCGTTTTTACCTCCTTATGTCACAATTCGGTGACTTGGTACAAAAAGTGAGATGGAGAAGGATGGCTCACTGACTCCTCTCCTCTCACTTTTACTTTATTTAAATCAAGAAATAGGTGAAAAAAATGACAAAAACATTACCAAAAGACTTTATTTTTGGTGGCGCAACAGCTGCCTATCAAGCAGAAGGTGCTACACATACTGATGGTAAAGGGCCAGTCGCCTGGGACAAATACCTCAAAGATAACTACTGGTACACTGCTGAACCAGCCAGTGATTTCTATCACAAATACCCAGTTGACCTCAAACTTGCAGAAGAGTATGGAGTCAATGGTATCCGTATTTCAATCGCTTGGTCACGTATCTTTCCAACGGGTTATGGGAAGGTTAATGACAAGGGGGTTGAGTTCTATCATAATCTATTTGCAGAGTGCCACAAACGGCATGTTGAGCCCTTCGTGACTCTTCATCACTTTGACACGCCAGAAGCACTTCATTCAAATGGCGACTTCTTAAACCGTGAAAATATCGAACACTTTGTAGATTACGCTGCCTTCTGTTTTGAAGAATTTCCAGAAGTAAACTATTGGACAACATTCAATGAAATTGGACCAATCGGTGATGGTCAATATTTAGTTGGTAAATTCCCTCCAGGTATTCAGTACGACCTTGCCAAAGTTTTCCAATCGCACCACAATATGATGGTTTCTCATGCGCGTGCAGTTAAGCTATATAAAGAAAAAGGCTATAAAGGCGAAATTGGTGTTGTTCACGCACTGCCAACCAAGTATCCTTTAGATCCTAAAAATCCAGCAGATGTTCGCGCTGCTGAGTTGGAAGATATCATCCACAATAAATTTATCTTGGATGCAACTTATCTTGGACGCTATTCAGATGAAACGATGGAAGGTGTCAACCATATCTTAGCAGTCAATGGTGGAAGTTTAGATCTGCGTGAAGAAGACTTTGCTGTGCTAGAAGCAGCAAAAGACCTGAACGACTTCCTTGGTATTAACTACTACATGAGTGATTGGATGCAAGCCTTTGATGGCGAAACAGAAATCATTCACAACGGTAAGGGTGAAAAAGGAAGCTCTAAATATCAGATTAAGGGAGTTGGACGTCGAGTGGCGCCTGACTATGTCCCACGTACAGACTGGGATTGGATTATCTACCCTCAAGGTTTGTATGACCAAATCATGCGTGTGAAGAAAGATTATCCTAATTACAAGAAGATTTACATCACTGAAAATGGTCTAGGGTATAAAGATGAGTTCGTTGATAACACTGTTTATGATGATGGCCGTATTGATTATGTCAAACAACACTTAGAGGTCTTATCTGATGCGATTGCTGATGGTGCAAATGTCAAAGGATATTTCATCTGGTCATTGATGGACGTCTTCTCATGGTCAAACGGTTATGAAAAACGTTACGGTCTCTTCTATGTAGACTTTGAAACTCAAGAACGTTATCCTAAGAAATCAGCTCACTGGTACAAGAAAGTAGCGGAAACTCAAGTGATTGAGTAGTAGAATGAGTAATTAGATATAGAATTCTAGTGAGGCAAAAGATGTTCAAAGATTTTATCCAATCTATTTATGAAAAAGTTTATATTATCAATTTTGATAAATGTTCTCAAATACCTTGTTTGACTAATGAGGAGCTGAAAAAACTTGGGAAATGGTATGTCTCTACCGGTAAAGAATGGATTTGCCATTCAGACTATGAGCTGGAAGAATTTAAAATTATCTTTTTAAATTTTATCAGTCCTGAAGAACGGGATAACATCTCCTTTGATTCAGATTTTATGCCGTTTCAACAATCATAAAGAATCTAGGAAACTCTTTGTAAAAATCTTCATCAAAAAATGCGTCATATCAAGATTCTTATTTTCTTGATATGACGCATTTTATATTTTATCAATCCTCAGTTTTATGGTTTAGAAAGAATAATTTTTGTTTGCTTTGAAAGTTGTTCGAAGGTTTCTTTGCTCAGTTTAGAATCTGAAACGATGGTATCAATATCAGAGATATTGTAGAAGGTATAAAAATCAAATTTATTGAACTTACTATTGTCAGCTAGTAAGTATTTTTTATTGGAATTGTTGAGGGCGATGCGTTGGGATTCACCTTCCTCTTCACTAAAGGTCGCAATCGCATTGTCCTGAATACCATTACAGCTAACGAAAGCTTTAGAAAATTGAAGATTGGCTAAGTTTTGCAAGGTTAGTGTTCCCACAAAGGCTCCAGTGATAGAGCGGTAGTTTCCACCGATTAAAATCAAATCTGTTAGTTTTCGTTCGTTTAAGATGAGAAAGACTGGTAAACTGTTTGTTACAACACGAATATTATCAATTGGAAGTTCACGGGCAAAAGATTCTAAGGTCGTACCAGGGCCGATAAAAATAGTTTCACCCTCATCAATTAAATGGCCTGCAAAACGGCTGATTTCTTGTTTTTCTGCGATTTGTAAGCCTTGTTTTTCAATATTGGAACGCTCATTATTTAAAATAGAACCTGTGCGAATTTTCTCAGCTCCACCGTGAACTCGAACAAGTAAATCCTTGTCTGCCAACTCTTGCAAGTAGCGTCTAGCAGTCATATCTGACACATCCAAGCGAGTCATGATTTCTTTTACAGTAATAGTTCCCTTTGTATTTACCGTTTCTAGAATATTATCTAGTTTTTCCTGCTTTAACATCGTTATCACCTCTATTTCTATTACTATTTTATCATAAAGTATTCAATCAATCAATTTAAAAAACAAAAGAAAACAAAAACAAAAATATCATGGTTGTTTTAAACAAACCATGATATTTGTTATTGCTTATAAAATAGATAACATTAGTCCAAACCGTAGTTGTAATCATCGTCTTGCATGGCTTCAACTTCACCAAGGAGGTAACCATTTCCGACTTGAGAGAAGAAGTCGTGGTTAGAAGTTCCTGTTGAAATACCGTTCATAACGATTGGGTTGACATCATCAGCTGAATCTGGGAAGAGTGGATCTTGTCCCAGGTTCATGAGAGCCTTGTTAGCATTGTAGCGAAGGAAGGTTTTAACTTCTTCCGTCCAACCAACACCGTCATAGAGGCTTTCTGTATAGCCTTCTTCATTTTCATAAAGAGTGTAGAGCAGATCGTACATCCATTCTTTGAGTTTTTCTTGCTCTTCTTCAGGTAATTCATTGAAACCAAGTTGGAATTTGTAACCAATGTAGGTTCCGTGAACAGACTCATCACGAATAATCAGTTTGATGATTTCCGCAACGTTGGCTAGCTTGTTGTTACCGAGATAGTAGAGGGGAGTGAAGAAACCAGAGTAGAAGAGGAAGGTTTCGAGGAAGACACTGGCAACTTTCTTTTCAAGTGGGCTACCGTTTAGGTAGATTTCGTTGACAATCTCAGCCTTCTTTTGTAGGTAAGGATTGGTATTGGTCCATTCGAAAATTTCTTCAATCTCAGCCTTAGTATTCAAGGTAGAAAAGATTGATGAGTAAGATTTAGCGTGGACAGATTCCATAAATTGGATGTTATTGAAAACAGCTTCCTCATGGGGTGTACGGATGTCTGCGCGAAGGGCTTGAACCCCAGTTTCAGATTGCATGGTATCCAAGAGAGTTAATCCACCAAAGACTTTACCGACCAGGTCTTTTTCCTTGTTTGATAGCTTTCTCCAGTCATCCAAGTCATTTGACAAGGGAATACGTGTATCAAGCCAGAATTGCTCCGTCAGTTTTTCCCAAGTTGATTTGTCGATGACATCTTCGATGGCATTCCAGTTAATGGCTTTGTAGTAAGTTTCCATTTGAAATCTCTTTCTGTGTTTAGTATTGCGAACTCACAATTACTTCTATTTTATCATAATTCTAGAGGAGTATCGCACAAAAAGTCGGAAGTCCGACTTTTGTGTTTTTCCATAGTATAGATGCTTATTCCAGTTTAGTTTAGCAGGGTGAATGAATCACTAATTTGAGAAAAAGTAGTTTCCTCAAGCAAAGATTAAATCACACAGCTTTCACATTGGTTGGCACCGACTTCTCCACCATCATCTGTAAAGGTACGGACGTAGTAGATAGACTTGATACCCTTGTTAAAGGCATAGTTACGAAGGATAGACAAGTCACGTGTCGTTTGTTTATTTTCTTTCTTCCATTCGTAAAGTCCTTTTGGAATGTCACTACGCATGAAGAGTGTGAGTGAAAGTCCTTGGTCCACGTGCTCAGTTGCGGCAGCATAGACATCAATCACCTTACGCATATCCATGTCGTAAGCAGAAGTGTAGTAAGGAATGGTTTCTGTTGACAAGCCAGCAGCAGGGTAGTAGATTTTACCGATTTTCTTTTCTTGACGTTCTTCGATACGTTGCGTAATCGGGTGGATAGAAGCAGAAACATCATTGATGTAACTGATAGAACCATTTGGCGCTACAGCAAGGCGGTTTTGGTGGTAAAGTCCATCTGCTTGAACCTTGTCGCGAAGTTCAGCCCAGTCAGCAGCACTTGGGATAAAGACATCTTTGAAAAGTTCTTTAACATGGTCTGATTTTGGAACAAACTCGCCAGTCACATACTTGTCAAAGTAGCTTCCGTTAGCATAGTCTGATTTTTCAAAGTTGTGGAAGGTAATACCACGTTCACGCGCGATATTGTTTGATTCTACCAAGGTCCAGTAGTTCATGAGCATAAAGTAGATGCTTGTAAACTCAACAGACTCAGGTGATCCATATTCAATCAATTGTTGGGCAAGGTAGCTGTGAAGTCCCATGGCACCAAGACCAAAGGTATGAGCTTGGCTATTTCCGTGGTCGATGGTAGGAACAGCTACGATGTGTGAACTATCTGTAACGAAAGTAAGGGCACGAACCATAGCACGGATAGAACGACCAAAGTCAGGTGAAGTCATCATATTGACCACGTTGGTTGAACCAAGGTTACATGAAACATCTGTTCCCATTTGAAGGAATTCTTGAGCATCGTTGATCAAGCTTGGTTCTTGGACTTGAAGAATCTCAGAACACAAGTTACTCATGATAATCTTACCATCAACAGGATTTGCACGGTTAGCCGTATCAATGTTGACTACATAAGGGTAGCCAGACTCTTGTTGCAATTTAGAGATTTCAGTTTCCAAATCACGCGCCTTGATTTTTGTCTTGCGGATATTTGGATTTGCAACTAATTCATCGTATTTTTCAGTGATGTCGATGTAGTTGAAAGGTACACCATACTCTTTTTCGACAGAATATGGGCTGAAGAGGTACATTTCTTCATTTTTACGTGCTAATTCGTAGAATTTATCGGGTACCACAACACCAAGTGAAAGGGTCTTAACACGAACTTTTTCATCGGCATTTTCTTTCTTAGTTGAAAGGAAGGCGATAATATCTGGGTGGAAGACGTTGAGGTAGACAACACCAGCACCTTGACGTTGACCCAATTGATTTGAGTAAGAGAAGCTATCTTCGAAAAGCTTCATAACAGGAACGACACCTGAAGCAGCTCCTTCATAGCCCTTGATAGGTGCACCAGCTTCACGAAGGTTGCTGAGGGAAATTCCCACACCACCACCGATACGTGAAAGTTGAAGAGCAGAGTTGATGGAACGTCCGATAGAGTTCATGTCATCAGTTACTTGAATCAAGAAACAAGATACCAACTCCCCACGACGAGCCCGACCAGCATTCAAAAAGGAAGGGGTAGCTGGTTGGTAACGTTGGTGGATGATTTCATTGGCAATATCAGTCGCAATTGCTTCATCCCCGTCAGCAAAGTAAAGTGCATTAAAGAAGACACGGTCTTCCATACTTTCAAGGTAATATTCACCGTCATTAGTCTTCAAGGCATACTGGTTGTAAAATTTGTAGGCAGCCATGAATGACTTGAATTGGAAGTTTTGATCCTTGATAAATTGATGCAATTCTTCCAAAAACTCTGGACGGTATTTCTTAAGAAATGCAGTTTCAATGTAGTTGTGTTCAACGAGGTAGTTGATTTTATCAGTAATTGAATCAAAAACCATGGTATTTGGAACTACATTTTCTTTAAAGAAAGCATCCAAGGCTTCCTTATCTTTATGAAGCATGATTTGTCCATTGACAGGACGGTTGATTTCGTTATTGAGACGGAAGTAAGTCACGTCCTCAAGATGTTTTAATCCCATAAAATTTCCCTTATCTAATTACAAAAGAAAGGCTTCTAAGTTAGCCCTAGAAGCAGTTTCTTCTGGATGATGTACTAAGATTATGCTAATTGTTTCAGTTTTCCTGGTTGGAAACCTGAAAAGACTTCAGTTGGTGTTTGGATAACAGGAGCTGCGCTGAAACCGAGCTCTTTAACTTGATCGATGTACTCAGGTTGCTCATCAAGATTGATTTCGCGATAAGCGACATTATTACTGTCCAAGAAACGTTTGGTCATTTTACATTGGACACAGTTGTTTTTAGAATAAACGGTTACCATTGTGTAACTCCTCTTTCAAAATAGATTACTTTCTTAGTATATCAGAAAATAAATTTTTGTCAATGATTTAAAACTAAATATAGTGGTCTATTTTTCTCCTCAAGCCCACTAAACACAATATGTAGTGTTTGATTTGTGAAAAGATGATAATTATCGTACAAGTAGTTTTTTGGAAAACTATATCCTGTGTTTTGTTATCTAGAATAGAAGATTTTCAGCAAGTTATCTGAAAGGAAATCGAATAAATCCCATAAAATGCTTGAAAAAAATCCTAGAAGATGATATAATACCAAATTGTAAGGGTTATCACATATAACTCAAAAAAGAAAGAACAAAAGGAGAGTCAAACTATGGCTTCTAAAGATTTCCACGTAGTGGCAGAAACAGGTATTCACGCACGTCCAGCAACATTGTTGGTACAAACTGCAAGCAAATTTGCTTCAGATATCACTCTTGAGTACAAAGGTAAATCAGTTAACCTTAAATCAATCATGGGTGTTATGAGTCTTGGTGTTGGCCAAGGTGCTGACGTAACTATCTCAGCTGAAGGTGCAGATGCAGATGACGCTATCGCTGCAATCTCAGAAACAATGGAAAAAGAAGGATTGGCATAAGGAAAATGACAGAAATGCTTAAAGGAATCGCAGCATCTGATGGTGTTGCAGTTGCAAAAGCATATCTACTCGTTCAACCGGATTTGTCATTCGAGACTGTTTCAGTCGAAGATACAAACGCAGAAGAGGCTCGTTTGGATGTAGCTCTTGAAGCTTCTCAAAACGAGCTTTCTCTTATCCGTGAGAAAGCTGTAGGTACGCTTGGTGAAGAAGCGGCTCAAGTTTTTGACGCTCATTTGATGGTTCTTGCTGACCCAGAATTGATTGGTCAGATTAAAGAAACAATCCGTGCTAAGAAAGTCAATGCTGAAGCAGGTCTTAAAGAAGTGACTGACATGTTCATCACTATCTTTGAAGGCATGGAAGACAACCCATATATGCAAGAACGTGCAGCGGATATCCGCGACGTGACAAAACGTGTATTGGCAAATCTTCTTGGTAAGAAATTGCCAAACCCAGCTTCTATCAATGAAGAAGTAATCGTGATTGCGCATGACTTGACACCATCTGATACAGCTCAATTGGACAAAAACTTTGTAAAAGCTTTTGTAACAAATATCGGTGGACGTACAAGCCACTCAGCTATCATGGCACGTACACTTGAAATTGCAGCTGTATTGGGAACAAATAACATCACTGAAGTAGTGAAAGACGGTGATATCCTTGCCGTTAATGGAATTACTGGTGAAGTGATTATCAACCCAACAGATGAACAAGCGGCAGAATTTAAAGCAGCTGGTGAAGCTTATGCTAAACAAAAAGCTGAATGGGCACTTTTGAAAGATGCTCAAACAGTGACTGCTGACGGTAAACACTTCGAGTTGGCCGCTAACATCGGTACTCCAAAAGACGTTGAAGGTGTTAACAACAACGGTGCTGAAGCTGTTGGACTTTACCGTACAGAGTTCTTGTACATGGATTCTCAAGACTTCCCAACAGAAGATGAGCAGTATGAAGCATACAAGGCTGTTCTTGAGGGAATGAATGGTAAACCAGTGGTTGTTCGTACAATGGATATCGGTGGAGATAAGGAACTTCCTTATTTCGATATGCCACATGAAATGAACCCATTCCTTGGATTCCGTGCCCTTCGTATCTCTATTTCTGAAACTGGAGATGCAATGTTCCGTACACAAATCCGTGCCCTTCTTCGTGCTTCTGTTCATGGTCAATTGCGTATCATGTTCCCAATGGTTGCCCTATTGAAAGAATTCCGTGCAGCTAAAGCAGTCTTTGATGAAGAAAAAGCAAACCTTCTTGCTGAAGGAGTTGCAGTTGCGGATGATATCCAAGTTGGTATCATGATTGAAATCCCTGCAGCAGCGATGCTTGCAGACCAATTTGCTAAAGAAGTTGACTTCTTCTCAATTGGTACAAATGACTTGATCCAATACACAATGGCAGCAGACCGTATGAACGAGCAAGTTTCATACCTTTACCAACCATATAACCCATCAATCCTTCGCTTGATCAACAACGTTATCAAGGCAGCTCACGCTGAAGGTAAATGGGCTGGTATGTGTGGTGAGATGGCTGGTGACCAAAAAGCTGTTCCACTTCTTGTCGGAATGGGCTTGGATGAATTCTCTATGTCAGCAACATCTGTACTCCGTACACGTAGCTTGATGAAGAAATTGGACACTGCTAAGATGGAAGAGTACGCTAACCGTGCCCTTACAGAGTGTTCAACAATGGAAGAAGTTCTTGAACTTCAAAAAGAATACGTTAACTTTGATTAATGTGATTAACCTTGTAACCTAGTTGCAAGGTTTTTTGACGCATTTTGGGAAAGTATAGTCTAATAAACTCCACTTTTCAATGGTTCAGAGGCATGGTATAATAGGGGAAAGTAATTAGAATAAGAGAGAAATAATGTCTAAAGAAATTGATATTGAGTACTACCACCAGCTGGCCTTGCAAAAGCAGAAGGAGCATCGAAAAGTTTTAGCCAATTTAAAGAAAAAGCCACCAAAAAATCTAGATAAGATAGCCCAGCAGCTTCACCAAGAAGTCTTTTCGGAGATTGATTGTACGGCCTGTGCCAACTGTTGTAAGACTTTGGGGCCTGACTTTAAAGAAGCGGATATTACACGAATCGCCAAGTATTTTAAGATGAAATTACCTGCTTTTGAAGCGGAGTTTCTGCAGGTAGATGAAGATGGTGATAAGGTTTTCAAATCTATGCCTTGTCCCTTTTTAGGAGGAGATAATCTCTGTTCCATCTATGACGTTCGTCCAAAGGCCTGTCGTGAATTTCCTCATACAGACAGGAAAAAAATCCATCAAATCAACCATTTGACGATTAAGAATACTTTAACCTGTCCAGCAGCCTATCTCTTTGTTGAGAAATTAAAGGATAAGTTATAGAGATTTAAAGGATAAAAAATTTCTAATAATAACTAGTAATATGAAGGGAGAACTCTGTGCCTAGACCGAAAACAAAAGAGGAGCTAATGCTGGCCTCTAAGGAAAACTATGAAAAGCTCAATCGTTTCATCTCCCAACTAAGTGAAGATAAGCTACAGATTCCATTTGATTTTTCTAGAGACCCAAAGAAAAAAGAAGCTCACTGGAAAAGGGATAAAAATCTACGGGATGTCTTGATCCATCTTCATGAATGGCAGCAGTTACTTTTGACTTGGGTACATTCCAATCAAAAAGGTCACAAAAGACCTTTTCTCCCTGAACCTTATAATTGGAAAACTTATGGAGAAATGAATGTCGCTTTTTGGAAGAAGCACCAGAAAACCTCCTTAGAAGAAGCGACTAGACTCCTAGAACAATCACATAGGGAGGTTTTAGAGTTGATAGAAGTTTTTAGCAATGACGAACTCTTTACCAAAGGTGTCTATAAGTGGACGGGAGGGACAAGTCTAGGTTCCTACTTTGTCAGTAGTACGTCAAGCCACTATGATTGGGCTCTGAAAAAACTCAAAGCTCATCGGAAGAATTGTAAGGGATAGATGGCCTATTTGAAATTGCAAGAATGAGTTCTTTTAAACGTAATACTCTTCGAAAATCAAATTCAAACCGCGTCAACGTCGCCTTGCCGTACTCAAGTACAGCCTGCGGCTAGTTTCCTAGTTTGCTTTTTGATTTTCATTGAGTATAAGATAAAAGCAAAGGGCTATCAAGTGATGTAGCCCTTTTGAGTTATACAAGCAAATTACCATGCAAAAGCTGTCGTTGGAGCATTGAGCGCTTCTAGCCACTGCTTATTTTTTACAGGGCAAAGAGTTACGGATATACCTGCCATATCCAAACTGGTCATAAATGTTCCTGATTTTATAAAGGTAATAGTGACTCCTTCAATTTCTAAGAGTTGAAGGATATCATTGATAAATATGCCCATTTCTAGATTGGTAGTAGTGCCTAGATTATTTACAAGCAATATAAATTGATCACCCTTTTTCCAATGATAGTGCAATCTTAATTTACTTATAATTTCATTTGCAAGGATTTCCGATGATTGGAATGGGACGATACGATAGCCTTCTTCGCCATGTATCCCAATACCATAAGAAATATTTCCTTCTTCTAAGTTAAATAGTGGAAGGGTGGCTTGGGGGAGACTAGCAGATTTCGTTGCAAAGCCAATTGTTGCGATTTCGGGAGCAAGCTGATGACCTAAATCGGTTAGTTGTTCTATGTCGGCACCATTTTGAGATGCAAATCCTAGGATTTTATGAAGTAAGATTGTCCCTGCAAGCCCTCTTCCTCTAATTTGAAATCTATTGTGAGGTTCAATAGAAATATCGTCGTGTGCTAGACTATAGCCGACCTTAATTCCTTCTTGTCTAGCAGTATTAATGGCCCAGCTAAATTCTTTGATGTCTGCTTCGAAATTTTTTACAATGATGAAAACACCGTGACCATTGTTTAAAAAACGAATGGACTCTAAGATTTCAGCTCTTGTAGGAGGAGTAAATAATTGGCCATAGATAGCAGCAGTAAGCATTCCTTCTCCCACATATCCAATATGCGCAGGTTCGTGACCGGAACCTCCACCCGACAATATTGGAACCTGATGAGGATTGCGATTTTTTTGATAGACTAGTGGTAAAGTAGGGTGTTTTTCTAATTCAGGATGACTGCTGACAGTTGCCGAAATGTAACTTGAAATAATTTTCTGTTTATGATTTGAAATAAATGTCATTGTGGTCTCTTTCCAATAATTGTCATGATTAGAAAGTCTGGTTGTGGAACTGGACTTTTTTTATTGACGTAAGCCTTCACGATTTCTGCTAGAGCATGTGAATGATAGTCTAACAAAAAACAAGTATAAGCAGATGAATCGATATCAATCTGACCGTATTCTCTTAAAATTTTTGATACAAGCAAGCGACAGTAGTTTATAAATTGGTCATAGAAGTTATTTTGTCCTTGAATATCAAAAAGTTGAATATAAAAGTCACGCTCTTGTTCGAAATAAAGAAATAATTCTTGTAATAGTTTTTGGCCCGAAATAAAGTCCAAGTTATTGGTGATATACTCGGTTAAGTCATTTTCAAATATCCAGTCTAGCAGTTCATATTTGTCAAGAAAGTGATTATAAAAGGTCTGTCTACGAATGCCAGCTGATTCCATGATATCTACAATAGAGATTTTATCAAATTCTCTAGTAGCTAATAGGTCTCTAAATGCCTTGGCAATCCGTTTTTTTGTAATAAGTGATGATGCCATAGGAAACCTTTCTTTTACTTCCTTCATTTTACCAAAAAAATGTTTTAAACGGGTTTAAAAGGGGACAAATAATAGAATCTGTCCCTTATCATCTAGCAATAAAAAATATATAATGAAAGCGAAAACAAAGATACATGCCGAAAGGAGTTTCTCATGAAAAAAATTATAAATGAACCGACACAAGTTGTTGATGAAATGTTGCAGGGATTGTCATTCATGCATGATGACTTGGTAGAACGCTTAGATGGTTTTGATGTCATCGTTAGAAAGGCAGAAAAGACAGGAAAAGTTGGACTCATTTCAGGTGGAGGTTCAGGACATGAACCAAGTCATGCTGGATTTGTAGGAGATGGAATGTTGTCTGCTGCCATTTGTGGAGCAGTCTTCACTTCACCTACTCCGGACCAAATTTTAGAAGCCATCAAGGCGGCTGATGAAGGTGCTGGAGTTTTCATGGTCATCAAGAACTATTCTGGGGACATCATGAATTTTGAAATTGCACAAGAACTTGCTGAAATGGAAGGTATTGATGTAGCAAGTGTTGTAGTCGATGATGATATTGCGGTTGAAAATAGTCTCTATACCCAAGGTCGTCGAGGTGTCGCAGGTACTATATTAGTCCATAAAATTTTGGGTGATGCGGCTCGTTCTGGTAAAACATTATCTGAAATGAAGGACTTGGCCGACAAACTTGTCTTAGAAATTAAAACAATTGGCTTAGCTCTATCTGGCGCTACTGTTCCAGAAGTTGGCAAACCAGGTTTTGTTCTAGAAGATGATGAATTTGAATACGGAGTTGGTATCCACGGTGAACCGGGATATAAGAAAGAGAAGATGCAACCCTCAGCACAATTGGCCTCAGAATTGGTTGAAAAGTTATCTGAAGGTTTCCAACTTAAAGCTGGAGAACGCTATGGCCTTCTCATCAATGGTTTAGGAAGCACTCCTCTTATGGAGCAATACGTATTTGCAAATGATGTGGCTAAATTACTCCATGAAAAAGGTGTTGAGTTGGCATTTAAGAAAATTGGAAACTATATGACATCAATCGATATGGCTGGATTATCATTAACATTGATTCGATTGGCAGATGATGAGTGGTTGGATGCTCTAAATACACCTGTTACTACCCCAGCTTGGTAAAACTCAAGGAGGATATGTCGCATGAATGTTGAACAAGCTCTTGAATGGATGAAGCTTTTTAATGAAAAGATTCAAGAACAGAAAGATTACCTTAGTGAGCTAGACACCCCTATAGGAGATGGAGACCACGGTGGAAATATGGCGCGTGGAATGGCTGCAGTTATGGAAAACTTAGAAGGAAAGCAATTTGAAACAAGCAGTGATGTGTTTAAACTTGTCTCAATGCAATTACTGAGCAAGGTAGGCGGTGCTTCTGGTCCCTTGTATGGCTCTGCTTTTATGGGCATGGCCAAGGCTGATTCAAATTCGAAAATAGAGGAAATCTTACAAAGCGGTTTGGATATGATTGTCAAACGTGGGAAAGCAGAAGTTGGAGAAAAGACAATGGTTGATGTTTGGACTCCTGTTATTGCTGCTTTGTCTGCAGGCCAATTGACTCAAGAGGTTATTGATAAGCTAGTGAATGCTACCAAAGATTTACTTGCAACTAAAGGAAGGGCATCTTATGTAGGAGAACGTTCTCTTGGACATATTGATCCTGGATCATTTTCATCAGGATTACTCTTTACTGCTCTTTTAGAAACTGGGGTGGTTTAATGGGAAGTATTGGTCTTGTTATCGTTTCACATTCTAAACACATTGCACAAGGTGTCGTTGAACTGATTAGTGAAGTAGCTAAAGATATTCCGATTACTTATGTAGGAGGAACCGAAGATGGAGGAATTGGAACGAGTTTTGATCAAGTAGATAGGGTTGTTTCCGAAAATCCAGCAGATACTTTATTAGCTTTTTTTGACCTAGGTTCTGCTAAAATGAACTTAGAAATGGTGGCTGATTTCAGTGATAAAAGTATCATGATCAATAGGGTTCCAATTGTAGAAGGTGCCTATACTGCAGCAGCTCTTCTTCAGGCTGGTGCAGAACTGTCAGTTATTCAAACACAGTTGTCGGAGCTTGAAATCAATAAATAAGGAATCTTCCTATCATTCCTGTTATAGGTGAGTTATTGATTATCTTAACTATTAAATTTTAAGTAAATAATTTCAAAATCAGAAAGGGATTGCTTTATGCAGTTCCTTTTTATTTTAGCAGGAGTAAAGCTATAGTATTTCTATATTGTGAATCATTCAAAACAGATTGTGATGGGACTATTCTAGCTTTAGAATCCTTCAAAAATTAAAATTTAAGGCTATCAATTACTTAGAATAGTGCGAAAACATTTAGTTTATAGGAATTCTAGATCTAGAATTGCATAGATATTTATGAAGTTAGAGTATTCGATAGTTAGGATTGTTCTATTCTGAAAGATTTTGACAATCAAAAGTCTAGAAGAGTGATTTATAAGTATACTTGTAGCCTTTAGTTGCGATAATTGTATGTCAAATAGATGGAATAAATTGGTATGGCTTTCTTACTTTATGCTATAATATTCATAATTCTTTTCAGAAAGGAAAACTCTCAAATTGTCCTACAAATTTCTACTCTTCGACCTCGACCACACCTTGCTTGATTTTGATGCTGCTGAGGATGTGGCTTTGACGCAACTTCTAAAAGAAGAAGGAGTTGCAGATATTCAGGCTTATAAAGACTATTATGTTCCTATGAACAAGGCTCTCTGGAAGGACTTAGAGCAAAAGAAAATAAGTAAACAAGAGCTGGTCAACACGCGATTTTCTCGTTTATTTGCTCATTTTGGACAGGAAAAAGACGGTAGTTTTCTAGCCCAGCGTTACCAGTTTTACTTAGCCCAGCAGGGGCAAACTTTTTCAGGCGCTCATGAACTTTTGGACAGTCTCATCGATCGTGATTATGACTTGTATGCTGCGACAAATGGAATAACTGCTATTCAGACAGGGCGTTTGGCTCAGTCTGGCCTGGCACCTTATTTCAATCAAGTTTTTATCTCTGAACAGTTGCAAACACAAAAGCCAGATGCTCTCTTTTATGAAAAAATCGGTCAACAGATTGCTCGATTTAGTAAAGAAAAGACGCTGATGATTGGAGATTCCCTAACAGCCGACATTCAAGGTGGCAATAATGCTAGGATTGACACTATCTGGTACAATCCTCATCACCTCGAAAATCACACACAAGCCCAGCCGACTTACGAAGTTCATTCTTACCAAGACTTGCTGGATTGTTTAGATAAACTGTAAAAAGTGGTTTAGATAGCCACTTTTTGCTATAATAGAGGCAGTAAAAACGAAGGAGTCGGCTATGGAACATTCGTCTTGGCATGCTTTGATTAAGGAGCAATTACCTGAGGGTTATTTCGGGAAAATCAATCAGTTTATGAATCAGGTCTATGCTCAGGGGACTGTTTATCCGCCCAAAGAAAAGGTTTTTCAGGCTCTCTTGACAACACCGCTTGAAGAAGTTAAGGTGGTGATTCTAGGGCAAGATCCCTATCACGGGCCAGGTCAAGCGCAGGGCTTGAGTTTTTCTGTACCCGACTCTATCCCAGCTCCGCCATCCTTGCAAAATATCTTGAAAGAATTGTCAGATGATATCGGGGTCAAGAAATCTCATGATTTGACGTCTTGGGCTGAGCAAGGAGTCTTGCTTCTTAACGCTTGTCTGACGGTTCCTGCTGGACGGGCCAATGGTCATGCTGGTCAGATATGGGAACCTTTTACGGATGCTGTGATTCAGGTGGTCAATCATCTAGATAGACCAGTCGTTTTTGTACTCTGGGGAGCTTATGCACGCAAGAAGAAGGCCTTAGTTACCAATCCTCATCACTTGATTATCGAATCAGCCCATCCCAGTCCTTTGTCAGTTTATAGAGGATTTTGGGGTTCCAAGCCTTTTTCCAAGGCCAATGCATTCTTAAAAGAGACAGGACAAGAGCCAATCGATTGGCTTAGATAAGGAGAAAATATGCCTCAGTTAGCGACAATTTGCTACATTGATAACGGGAAAGAATTGCTTATGCTCCATCGTAATAAGAAACCCAATGATGTCCATGAAGGGAAATGGATTGGTGTGGGTGGTAAGCTAGAGCGTGGTGAGACTCCACAGGAATGTGCAGTGCGTGAAATCCTTGAAGAAACAGGGCTCAAAGCCAAGCCAGTTCTAAAAGGTGTTATCACTTTTCCTGAATTTACACCAGATTTAGACTGGTACACCTATGTTTTTAAAGTGACGGAGTTCGAAGGTGATTTAATTGACTGTAATGAAGGGACTTTAGAATGGGTTCCTTATGATGAGGTTTTAAGCAAACCAACCTGGGAAGGAGACCACACCTTCGTAGAGTGGCTTTTAGAAGATAAACCATTTTTTTCAGCAAAGTTTGTTTATGATGGTGAGAAGTTATTGGATACCCAAGTGGATTTCTACGAATAAAGGAGAAAGCAGATGTTACTAATTAAAAATGGTCGTGTAATGGATCCCAAGTCTGGTTTGGATCAAGTGTGTGATGTCTTAGTTCAAGATGGGAAAATTATCAAAATTGCGCCTGAGATTAAAGAAGAAGGAGCAGAGATAATTGATGCTAGTGGTCTTGTAGTTGCTCCTGGCTTGGTAGATATTCATGTTCATTTCCGTGAACCTGGTCAAACCCACAAGGAAGATATTCATACAGGTGCCTTAGCAGCCGCTGCAGGTGGTTTTACAACTGTCGTCATGATGGCTAATACTAGTCCAACAATCTCGGATGTAGAGACCTTGCAAGAAGTTCTTCAGTCAGCTGCTAAAGAGAAGATTAATGTTAAGACGGTTGCGACCATTACTAAAAACTTTAATGGGCAAGATTTGACTGACTTTAAGGCACTTTTAGAAGCTGGAGCTGTTGGTTTTTCTGATGACGGTATTCCGCTTGAAAGTAGTAAAGTTGTCAAGGAAGCCATGGAGGAAGCTAAAAAGCTTAATACCTTTATTAGTCTTCATGAGGAAGATCCAGGTTTGAATGGGATTCTTGGGTTTAACGAAAATATTGCTAAAGAACATTTCCATATCTGTGGTGCGACTGGGGTAGCTGAGTACGCTATGATAGCGCGTGATGTTATGATTGCCTATGCAACTAAGGCCCATGTTCACATCCAGCATTTGTCTAAGGAAGAAAGTGTTAAAGTAGTTGAGTTTGCTCAAGGTTTGGGTGCGCAAGTCACAGCAGAAGTAGCACCACAGCATTTTTCTAAGACCGAAGCGCTCCTTTTGACACAAGGAAGCAATGCTAAGATGAATCCTCCACTTCGTTTGGAATCAGACCGTCGTGCCGTGATTGAAGGTCTCAAGTCAGGTGTCATCACAGTTATCGCGACTGACCACGCGCCTCATCATGCAGATGAAAAAAAAGTCGAAGATATTACCAAAGCGCCATCTGGTATGACTGGCTTGGAAACCTCTCTTTCTCTCGGTTTAACTTATTTGGTGGAAGCTGGTGAGTTGAGCTTGATGGAATTACTTGAAAAAATGACATACAATCCAGCCAAGCTTTACAACTTTGAAGCAGGTTATTTGGCTGAGAATGGTCCAGCGGACATCACTATTTTTGATGCTAAGGCTGACCGCCTTGTGGACTCCCATTTTGCTTCAAAAGCAGCTAATTCACCATTTATCGGTGAAACCTTAAAAGGGCAGGTTAAATACACCATCTGTAAGGGACAAGTCGTCTATCAAGCTTGATAGGAGTTGGCATATGAATTATTTTCGAAAACGTAGGGAGAGACAAGCAAAATCTAATAGTGGAATTTACTGTCCCGCAGCTAATCGTTCTAAAATTCAATATGAAACTAAAGAAAAAGCTGACCATGCGGTTCAATATGATAATGGAGGTTTAGTTAGAAGCTATTATTGTCGAACATGTGCGTGTTGGCATACTACTTCAAAATCTAATAACCCTCCGCTAAGTTTGAAAAACTATGGTCTGAAACTCTTTGGTTTAGATAAATCAGAATAGAAAGAGAAGTATGTATAAGACAAAGTGTTTACGAGAGAAGTTAGTATTATTTTTAAAAATTTTCTTCCCAATCCTGATCTACCAATTTGCCAATTATTCTGCCTCTTTTGTTGACACTGCAATGACAGGTCAATACAATACTATGGACTTGGCTGGTGTGTCTATGGCAACCAGTATCTGGAATCCTTGCTTTACATTTCTAACAGGGATTGTGTCAGCCCTGGTGCCTATTATTGGTCACCATCTTGGTCGTGACAAAAAGGAAGAAGTTGCGTCTGATTTTTACCAGTTCATCTATTTGGCCCTGGTGCTATCTGTGGTCTTACTGGGACTGGTACTTTTCTTGGCACCTCCTGTCTTAAATCATATTGGACTAGAAGCACCAGTGGCGGCAGTAGCGGTTCGCTATCTTTGGTTTTTATCTATCGGAATTATCCCCTTATTGCTCTTTAGTGTCATTCGTTCCTTGCTGGATTCGCTAGGGTTGACCAAACTGTCTATGTATCTCATGCTTTTGTTACTTCCTCTCAATAGCGGATTTAACTATCTCTTGATTTACGGGGCCTTTGGTGTTCCAGAACTGGGAGGTGCTGGTGCTGGTTTAGGAACATCCTTGGCCTACTGGGTCTTGCTTGGGATTTCTGTTCTGGTTTTATTTAAACAGGAGAAGCTCAAAGCCCTACACCTTGAAAGACGAATTCCATTTAATATGGATAAAATCAAGGAAGGAGTTCGCTTAGGTCTGCCTATTGGGGGAACTGTCTTTGCGGAAGTGGCTATCTTTTCCGTGGTTGGCTTGATTATGGCTAAGTTTTCGTCCTTGATTATCGCTAGTCATCAGTCAGCTATGAACTTTTCAAGTCTTATGTACGCCTTTCCTATGAGTATCTCATCTGCTATTGCTATTGTCGTTTCCTATGAAGTGGGAGCCAAGCGATTTGATGATGCGAAAACCTATATTGGTCTAGGAAGATGGACAGCCCTCATTTTTGCGGCCTTCACCTTATCCTTCCTTTACATTTTTCGAGGAAATGTGGCCAGTCTTTATGGTAACGACCCAGAATTTATTGATTTGACAGCACGTTTTTTGACTTATAGTCTTTTCTTCCAGTTAGCAGATACCTTTGCGGCACCGCTTCAGGGGATTTTACGGGGGTATAAGGATACCGTTATTCCTTTTTACCTTGGTTTGGTTGGTTACTGGGGGGTGACACTCCCAGTAGCTATGGTATTCGACTCTCTAACAGATTTTGGAGCTTATTCTTACTGGATTGGTTTGATTATTAGTCTAATCGTGAGTGGGGCTCTCTACCGTTGGCGTCTAACTGTGATTATGAAGAGATTTGAATCTTTAGCAAAATCTAAATGACAAAAAGTTTGTGAAAAAATATTTTTATCAAGAAAATCCCTTGTTCTCATTGGGTTTTCTTTTTTATTTTGTGAAATTTCCTCGAGAAAAACTTTGACAGTATTTGCCAAAAACGGTAAAATAGTAAGGTAAGAAGAAAGTTAGAAAGGCAAGAAGATGTCAACTTTAGATAAAAATCTTTTGCTAGAAATGTTCCGTAAGATGGAAGAAATCCGTCGCATGGACTTAAAAATTGCGCAATTAGTAAAGAAAGGGAAAGTGCCAGGAATGACGCACTTTTCTGTTGGAGAAGAGGCAGCTAACGTGGGGGCTATGTTGGCTCTCAATCCAGATGATCTGATCACCTCAAACCACCGTGGTCACGGACAAGCTATTGCCAAAGGAATTGATCTCAACGGAATGATGGCTGAAATCCTTGGAAAATACACTGGAACCTGTAAAGGTAAAGGTGGTTCTATGCATATTGCGGACCTTGATGCTGGTAACCTCGGTGCCAACGGTATCGTAGGTGGTGGTATGGGAATCGCTGTTGGTGCAGCCCTCAGTCAGCAAATGCAAAATACCGGAAAAATCGTTGTCTGCTTCTTTGGAGATGGTGCGACCAATGAAGGTGTTTTCCACGAAGCAGTGAACATGGCTTCTATCTGGAACCTTCCAGTCATTTTCTATTGCATTAACAACGGTTACGGTATCTCTGCGGATATCAAGAAAATGACCAATGTCGAACATATCCATCAACGTAGCGCCGCTTATGGAATTCCTGGAATGTTCATCGAAGATGGAAACAATGTCATCGACGTCTATGAAGGATTTAAGAAAGCTGTAGATCATGTTCGTGGTGGTAATGGTCCAGTCTTGATTGAGAGTGTAACTTATCGCTGGCTTGGTCACTCATCATCTGACCCTGGTAAATATCGTACACGTGAAGAAGTGGAATTGTGGAAACAAAAAGATCCAATCGAAAACCTTCGCAAGTACCTCATTGAAAACACTATTGCAAGTGCCGAAGAATTGGAAGAAATCCAAGCACAGGTTAAGGAAGCAGTAGAAGCTTCTGTTAAATTTGCAGAGGAAAGCCCATTCCCACCGCTTGAATCAGCATTTGAAGATATTTACGCAGACTAAGGAGAAAGAGATAAAATGGAAACAAAAACAATGTCCTTCCGTGACACCATTATCCTTGCTATGTCTGAGGAAATGCGTCGCGATGAAAATGTGTTCTTGATGGGAGAAGACGTCGGTGTCTTCGGAGGAGACTTCGGAACTTCTGTTGGAATGCTTGAAGAATTTGGTCCAGAACGTGTCCGTGACTGTCCGATTTCTGAGGCTGCCATCTCTGGAGCAGCAGCAGGAGCAGCGATGACAGGACTTCGTCCAATCATCGATATGACCTTCATGGACTTCTCGGTTATTGCCATGGACAATATCGTCAACCAAGCCGCTAAAACACGTTATATGTTTGGTGGTAAGGGTCAGGTCCCAATGACTGTCCGTTGTGCAGCAGGTAACGGAGTTGGTTCTGCAGCCCAGCACTCGCAATCACTAGAGTCTTGGTTTACTCACATTCCTGGTCTTAAGGTTGTGGCACCAGGTACACCTGCGGACATGAAAGGGCTGCTTAAGTCTTCTATCCGTGATAATAACCCTGTTATCATTCTTGAGTATAAATCAGAATTTAACCAAAAAGGGGAAGTGCCAGTTGATCCAGATTACACGATTCCACTTGGAGTTGGGGAAATCAAACGTGAAGGTACGGATGTAACAGTTGTTACTTATGGAAAAATGCTTCGCCGTGTGGTTCAAGCTGCTGAAGAATTAGCAGAAGAAGGAATTTCTGTTGAAATTGTGGACCCACGTACCCTTGTTCCGCTTGATAAGGATATCATCATAAACTCAGTTAAGAAGACTGGTAAGGTTGTTCTTGTAAACGATGCCCACAAAACAAACGGCTATATCGGAGAGATTTCAGCTATTATTTCAGAATCAGAAGCATTTGACTATCTAGATGCACCAATCCGCCGTTGTGCAGGAGAAGATGTGCCGATGCCTTATGCACAAAACCTAGAAAATGCAATGATTCCAACAGTTGAAAGCATTAAAGATGCCATCCGTAAAACATATAACAAAGAGTAGAATTACATAAGATAAGTTATGTAAAATAATGATTGCTTTTAACTTTAGTAACTTGAGATATGTAATGTACCTAAGTTATTTCTAAAGTTGCGACAGGAGAGAGTCGAATCGATGTTATTCGACGAACGACTTAGTAAGTCTACAAGGTTGACCGCCTGATAGCGGCAACTGTAGTAACTTGAGACACGTTCCGTGTCCAAGTTACTTGTAGAGTTGAACTCGGGCTAAAGTCTGTGTGAAAAAGATAAACTTTCCTAGAAACTAAAGTTTCTTCGTCAAGTTTCCTATTTTCACTTTGACTTTTGATGCCCTTTGTATTATTTAATTGAATTCGGACGGAGGTCTGTGAAAAAAAGATAGATTTCCTTGTGTTCATCGAACACATCGTCAAATTCCTATTTTTTCATTGCCCTCTGCGTCCTTAATATCTTAGTATAGAATTGGAGAGGTCATGGCTGATGACAAGCTAAGAGCGACTCCTGCAGCTAGAAAATTAGCGGATGATTTAGGGATCAATCTCTACGACGTTTCTGGCTCAGGTGCAAACGGTCGTGTCCACAAAGAAGACGTGGAAACTTATAAAGACACAAACGTGGTTCGCATTTCGCCACTTGCAAAACGAATTGCCCTCGAACATAATATTGCTTGGCAGGAAATCCAAGGAACTGGTCATCGTGGTAAGATCATGAAGAAGGATGTTTTGGCCTTGCTTCCTGAAAATATCGAAAACGATACCATCAAGTCTCCTGCTCAGATTGAAAAAGTGGAAGAAGTTCCTGATAATGTAACACCATACGGTGAAATTGAACGTATTCCAATGACACCAATGCGTAAGGTTATTGCCCAACGCATGGTTGAATCTTACTTAACTGCGCCAACCTTTACTCTCAACTATGAAGTTGATATGACTGAAATGTTGGCTCTTCGTAAGAAGGTTCTTGAGCCGATCATGGAAGCAACTGGGAAGAAGACTACTGTAACAGACCTTCTTTCACTTGCAGTTGTTAAGACATTGATGAAACATCCTTACATCAACGCTTCATTGACAGAAGATGGCAAGACCATTATCACTCACAACTATGTCAACCTTGCCATGGCAGTTGGGATGGATAATGGATTGATGACACCTGTTGTTTACAATACTGAGAAGATGAGTCTTTCTGAACTGGTTGTAGCCTTCAAGGATGTTATTGGCCGTACCTTGGATGGCAAATTGGCTCCAAGTGAACTTCAAAATTCAACATTTACTATCAGTAACTTGGGAATGTTTGGCGTTCAGTCCTTTGGTCCTATCATCAACCAACCAAACTCAGCTATCCTTGGTGTCAGTTCGACAATTGAGAAGCCAGTTGTCGTCAATGGTGAAATTGTCATTCGCCCTATCATGAGCCTAGGATTAACTATCGACCACCGTGTCGTAGATGGTATGGCTGGTGCTAAGTTTATGAAAGACTTGAAAGAATTGATAGAAAATCCAATCTCAATGTTGATTTAAGAACAAGAGTATTCATTTTAAAGATATAGATAAAGGAAGGAAGACATGGCCTTAGAAGTAATTATGCCAAAAGCCGGCGTGGATATGACAGAAGGACAAATCGTCCAATGGAATAAAAAAGTCGGAGAATTTGTAAAAGAAGGAGAAATCCTTTTGGAAATCATGACTGATAAAGTCAGCATGGAATTGGAAGCCGAAGAAGATGGGTACTTGATTGCCATTCTCAAAGGAGATGGTGAAACTGTCCCTGTAACGGAAGTTATCGGTTACCTTGGTGAAGAAGGGGAAAACATACCAACAGCTGGAGCAGCATCACCAGAAGCTAGCCCTACACCTGCAGCAAGTGCCTCAAACGATGATAGTAAGAGCGATGATGCTTTTGATATCGTTGTGATTGGTGGAGGTCCTGCTGGTTATGTTGCAGCCATTAAAGCTGCCCAACTCGGCGGTAAGGTTGCCCTTGTTGAGAAATCTGAACTCGGTGGAACCTGCTTGAACCGTGGTTGTATTCCAACCAAGACCTATCTTCACAACGCTGAAATCATCGAGAATATCGGTCATGCTGCAAACCGTGGTATCGTCATTGAAAATCCAAACTTCACTGTTGATATGGAAAAACTTTTAGAAACTAAATCTAAAGTTGTTAATACTCTTGTTGGTGGTGTTGCAGGACTTCTTCGTAGCTACGGAGTTACTGTTCATAAGGGTATCGGTACTATTACTAAAGACAAGAATGTCTTGGTAAATGGTTCTGAATTGCTTGAAACCAAGAAAATCATCCTTGCCGGTGGTTCAAAAGTCAGCAAGATCAACGTCCCTGGTATGGAATCTCCACTTGTCATGACCAGCGATGACATCCTTGAAATGAACGAAGTACCAGAAAGTCTTGTTATCATCGGTGGTGGTGTTGTCGGTATCGAACTTGGTCAAGCCTTCATGACATTTGGTTCAAAAGTAACTGTTATCGAAATGATGGACCGTATCGTGCCAGCTATGGATGCAGAAGTGTCTAAGAGCCTTCGCTTGATCCTTGAGCGTAAAGGAATGACCATCTTGACTGATACTAAACTGCAAGAAATCATCGAGGAAAATGGTCAACTTCGTATCAAGGTTGAAGGAAAAGATGATATCATCGCAAGCAAAGCGCTCCTTTCAATCGGTCGTGTGCCAGACCTTGAAGGTATTGGCGATGTTGAGTTTGAATTGGATCGTGGTCGCATCAAGGTCAACGAATATATGGAAACTTCTGTTCTCGGTATCTACGCACCAGGTGACATCAACGGTACGAAGATGTTGGCTCACGCAGCTTTCCGTATGGGTGAAGTTGCTGCTGAAAATGCTCTTAAAGGAAACCATGCTGTTGCCAAATTGAATTTGACTCCTGCAGCCATCTACACTCTTCCTGAAGTAGCAGCAGTAGGTTTGACAGAAGAACAAGCCCGTGAGAAATACGATGTTGCCGTCGGTAAGTTCAACTTTGCTGCTAACGGTCGTGCCATTGCATCAGATGCAGCTCAAGGTTTCGTAAAAGTCATCGCTGATAAGAAATACGGAGAAATCCTTGGTGTTCATATTATCGGTCCTGCAGCTGCAGAATTGATTAACGAGGCATCAAGCATTATCGAAATGGAAATTACTGTTGAAGAAATGCTGAAGACTATCCACGGACACCCAACCTACTCTGAAGTGATGTACGAAGCATTTGCGGATGTTTTAGGAATGGCCATCCACTCACCTAAGAAAAAATAAAACGAAGATAGGTTAGACTGGAAGGTTATTTCCAGTCTCTATCGTATAAGAAGGTATCTCATGAAATACATTATCAATCATTCAAACGACACCGCTTTTAATATCGCCTTGGAAGAATATGCCTTTAAACACCTTTTGGATGAGGATCAAATCTTCCTACTTTGGATTAACAAGCCATCTATCATTGTTGGTCGTCACCAGAACACTATCGAAGAAATCAACCGTGATTATGTTCGCGAAAATGGTATTGAGGTGGTCCGCCGTATTAGTGGTGGTGGAGCTGTTTACCACGATTTAAATAACCTAAACTACACGATCATTTCAAAAGAAGATGAAAACAAGGCCTTTGACTTTAAGAGCTTCTCAACTCCAGTTATCAATACTTTGGCTCAACTTGGGGTTAAAGCTGAGTTCACAGGCCGTAATGACCTTGAGATTGATGGAAAGAAATTCTGTGGCAATGCTCAAGCCTATATCAACGGTCGTATCATGCACCATGGTTGCTTGCTCTTTGACGTTGATTTGTCAGTCCTAGCAAATGCCCTTAAGGTTTCAAAAGATAAATTTGAATCAAAAGGTGTGAAATCGGTTCGTGCTCGTGTAACCAATATTATCAATGAATTACCAGAAAAAATCACAGTCGAAGAATTCCGTGACTTACTCTTGGAATACATGAAAAAAGAGTATCCAGAGATGACAGAATACGTTTTTTCTGAGGAAGAACTAGCTGAAATTAACCGTATCAAAGATACTAAGTTTGGAACTTGGGACTGGAACTATGGTAAATCACCTGAATTTAACGTCCGTCGTGGAACAAAATTCACTAGTGGTAAGGTGGAAGTCTTTGCTAATGTTCTCGAATCAAAAATCCAAGACATCAAGATTTACGGTGACTTCTTTGGTATTGAAGATGTTGCTGCAGTAGAAGATGTCCTTCGTGGGGTGAAATACGAACGCGAAGATGTCCTTAAGGCGTTAGAAACCATTGATATCACACGCTATTTCGCTGGTATTAGCCGTGAAGAAATCGCTGAAGCGGTAGTTGGATAAATCAAAAAGAAGTTGGTTGTAGGACCAGCTTCTTTTTTAAAAACCATATATTACATAATTTATTTTATGTATTTTATAAACTGTCTAGAGCATTCTTTTGTTCATCATTAACGATATGGGTATAGAGGTCAGTGACTTGTGTGCTGGCATGTCCTAGCTGGTGACTGACCAAAACTTGCGATTTAGTGGCATCATAGAGCCTGGTTGCTAGGGTATGTCGTAGTTTATGGGGTGTTACACGGACTTTGAAGTCCTCAGAGTACTTAGCAACCATTTTCTCAACGCTGGAAGCATCGATACGATTAGGAACTCCTCTGTAGAGAGTCAAAAAAAGGGCTGTATCTGTTTTTTCCGTCTTATAGCGTTGATTTCGAATGGCCAAATAATTCTCTAAATAAGGCTTAGCAAAGGCAGCGACATTGACCGAGTCACGTTTACCCCCTTTTCGAGTGACATCAATAACCATCATTTTGAGATTGAGATCTCTTAGATCCAGATTAACAGCTTCAGATAAGCGGACACCAGACGCCAATAGAAGGGCAATAATGGCCAAATCACGTTCTTTATTTTTGTTGAATGATGAGAGAGCGCGATTTGAAAGTTGTTGTGGATACTCTTGGTCAATATAAGTTAGGAAACCTTCTGTTTCATCACCTAAAAAGAGTTTTTGCTTGATGTTTTCAGCTCTGGCAGCAAGCGTTTCTTTCTTTTTTTTGGTTGAAACTTTTTTCATTACATTACGATAAAAATAAGGTTCCCCCTGATCGTTTTCAACCTCCTCGGTTAGATACTTATAAAGACTGGAAAGAGCTGACAAGGTTCGATTGATAGTTGTCTGTGAAACTCCTTGTTTGGTTGTATTAGCATTCAGCAAAGGACGTTCACGTAAATAAAGGATAAAAGATTCCATGTCTTTCTTAGACATATTTTCCAAGACAGATAAAGGAATATCAGACATTTTATCAGCATTTGAAATGTCAGACTCTAAAACCCAGCTGAAAAATCGATCGTATTCCTTGAGATATTCGTACAAGGTTGTAAAACTGTAAGGTACAGCTAGCTTAGATTGATAGTATTCCAGAACATACCAGGGCATGATTTGTTTTAGTTTGTCTATTCGTTCCAGTAAAATCTCACGTTTCATGTATTTTCTCCATAAATAAGTCTACTAGTAGTATAGCATAGACTTATTTATTTTTCAAGAAAATTATAGTTTTTCAGAAAGATGTTATAGAGTTTTTTTAAAAGTGATAAAAAAGACTTAAATCGTCCCAATTACTAAAAAAATTTTTTTGAACAAAAATAGCTAAAAATGTACGTTATCAAAGTAAAAACTGAAATTTTTCAAATGTTCATTTTAGTTTAGTGAAAATGTACTTTATCTTGCCTTAAAATAAAGTACATTTCAATTATAAAGTACAATTTTTAGAGAGTGTACTTTACGTCTTAAACCCAGTTGTATCAAGGGCTTATCCACTGTTTAGGAAAAAGTACAAAATTTTCCAGTTTTTGCGTAAAATGGATTTAAATCTTTGCAGTTTCATTGTGAATCATTAGCTAGTGCTTTTTCTAGCTTCCAAATACTAAACCAGAATGAAATAGTCAACAGAATAAGGAAAATAAAAAAGAGACTATCAGTAACGATACTTCTGTTCATTCTACATAACTGAAGAGCTATATAAGGAGCTGTGAGATACAAAATACATTGTATAATTGCTATTGTTTTCTTTTTCATGATTTTAATCTTACTGTAAAGATTTGATACAGTAAACTCCTTTCTAGCTTTATCATTTATAACTTAATTATAGTCTTGTTTTTACTATAGTTCAATTATTTGTATGTGAAATATCTTATCTGTAAAAAATAACCGATCTCATTGCTGAGAATCGGTTTTCTAATATATTTAATTAAGAAGTTTATTTTTTACATAACATAAATTATGTAAAAACTCCTACAACAACAAATCTTTGACTTTCCCAATTTCGCTTTTTGGAATCACTAGGTGAATCATATCTCCGAGATACATTCTGGTTGAACCGTTAACGGTTTGGCTCTTGCCATTATGGACTTGAGTGGTGATGAGGATGTTGTGTGGCAAATTGAGTTCGTGTACTTGTTTTCCTGCTATTTTATCTGAAACTGGGATTTCAATGAGGGTGACTTCTCCTTCATCTGTCGCTTCTTCTGGCAACATTTTTTCCAACATAGCCTCATAGACTGGCGCACCCTTGAGTAGATCCATGATGATGTAGGCGATCAAGGTTACTAATCCAAGTGGCATGAGGTTGCGAATATCTCCTACCATCTCAGTTACGAGTATCATAGCAGTTAAGGGAGCCTTAGATATTGCTCCAAAATAGCCACTCATTCCTAGAATGACAAATATAGGAAACTGCTCTTGACTGACAAGCCCAAGATTGACACAAATAACACCAACTAGAGCACCAAGTAAGGAGCCAAGCGCCAAAATTGGTAGGAAAATTCCTCCTGGAAGGCCACTTCCATAACTAATCATGCTCCAAACAAAGCGAATCAAAAAGTAAACTAATAGAACTTGGAAACTAAAATCTTGCTCAGTTAGGGAAAGAACCAGCTGATTTCCACCACCAAGGATTTGGGGTAAGAAGATTCCGACTGGTATGATGAGAATAAATGCAAAAATTGGATAATAAGCTCTATCCAAACGGATTTTTTTACCAAGCCAATCATAAACTCTTCCGACGTTTAATACAGCTTTCTCATATAGAAAACCGGAAAGCCCGAGAAAAATTCCCATGAGGAGATATATCCAATACTGATCTAGGGTCATGAGTGGGATGTTGTCTGGCATATCCAGTACGGGTGTTAGGCCAAATATGAGCAGTGAGATAAAGTTTGCTACGAGACTAGCTGCGAGAGTAGATACCCAGAAAAAGCGTGAAAAATGGTGATAAACTTCTTCTACCACAAAGAGAAGTCCTGCAATCGGTGCATTAAAGGCTGCAGCTAGACCAGCGGCAGCTCCACTAGCAATCAAGGAGCGTTCCTCTACTGGACTGGATTTGAGCCATTTGGCAATTCCTTTACCACCGACTGCTCCAAGTTGAATACTTGGCCCTTCGCGCCCCAGCATAAGGCCACTTGCAATAGCAAGAATTCCTAGAATATATTTTTTCCAAAGAACGCCCCACCAGTTGAGAGTCATCAAGCCCTTTAATTCGGCTTCGACTTGAGGAATTCCTGAGCCTTTGATATCTTTTTCTGACCGTGTTAGTTTAGCACTGAGCAAGCAGATGAGTATGTAAAATAAAACCAGTACAAAAAGATTGCGCACTAGGTGCGCTTGATCTTGATAAAATCCTTGTATCAGGTGGAATCCTTTTTCAATTAAGAAACGAAAGGATCCAACGATAATTCCAACAACGAGACCGACGATGATTCCTCGTCCAACTTGGGATAATATGGTGCTTGAGGCAAAGGCAAATTCTTTCTTGGAACTGAGTGTTTCTGACTGTTCCTCCATAATCATTCCTTCTAACTTAACTTTCTTTTTCTCCTAAAACCAGTGATTTTACTGGTTCAAAACTGGTTCGGTGAATTGGGGTAACTCCTAGTTTTTCGAGTCCTTCTAGGTGTTTAGCTGTTCCATATCCTGCATTAGCAGCGAAATCATAGCCAGGAAATTGCTGGTCGTATTCCTTCATCAATTCATCACGTGTCACCTTAGCTACTATAGATGCTGCTGCGATAGAGAGGGAGTTGGCATCTCCTTTGATGATAGATGTTTGTGAAATGGGTAAGTCCAGTTTCATGGCATCTATCAAAAGGTGCTCAGGTTGAGGACTGAGCTGGGAGATTGCTTCCCGCATGGCTAGTTTGGTTGCTTCATAGATATTGACTTGGTCAATGACCTGATTATCCATGATACCAATGCCGATTGACAAGGCTTGCTCCTGAACGGTTTGGAAAATCTCCAGATGTTTCTTTTTAGGGATTTTCTTGCTGTCGTTGAGACCTTTAATTTTACAATTTTGAGGTAACATAACGGCTGCAGCGACTACAGGCCCAGCCAGAGGACCACGACCAACCTCATCAACACCAGCAATTAATGTCAATCCTTGCTTGTAAAGTTCTTTTTCATAGGAAAGCATGGATTCTAAACGAAGATCCTCATCTAATTCTGCCTGAATAGCTTTTTTACACTTGCTGATTTCCTTTTGAACTCCAGAGCGATTATCCTTTTCAAGCTCTAAAAAAATAGGACTATCAAGGTCTTTGACAGTAGCAAGGAGTTCTTTGATTTCTTTAATCGTCACCATCGAGGTCTTCCAATGTATCTAAGGTATAGTTACCGAGTTTGCCATCACGGACTTCCTTCACGAAGAGACTGTAAAAGCGGTCATAGTCGTCACGGAAACCGAGAGCACGGGTCATATCCATAATAATAACAGGCGCTTCTTCTTCAATTTTCATTTGTTTGAAGCGTTCAGCCAGCTTTTCTGGATAATGTACTTTGAAATAATTGAGACCAAAAATAGTTACCTCATCCATAGGAAGCAACTGGTCTTTAATAGCTCCAGTCAAGGCCAACTTAAGCGCAACAGTTTCATCCTCAAACTTAGGCCAAAGAATCCCTGGTGTATCCAAGATTTCCAGGTCTTTATTGGTTTTGAGCCATTGTTGCCCCTTGGTCACACCTGGTTTATTGCCGACAACGGCAATTTTCTTACCAGCCAAACGATTCATGAGAGTTGATTTGCCAGCATTTGGAATCCCGATAATCATGGTACGCAAGGTTTCAATCTGGATACCACGTTCCTTTTGGCGAGCAATCTTATCCGCCATGAGTTTTTTGGCAGCATCTGTTACAACTTTTACAGTAACTTGCTCTTTGGAGTTGATAGCTAGCGTCTGAATTCCTTGTGATTCAAAATACTGGCGCCATTCCTTGGTCATTGCTGGATCAGCCAAGTCTGCCTTGTTTAAAATCAAGAGTTTTGGTTTTTCACCAACGATTTTGGTTAACATAGGATTTTGACTAGATAGAGGTAAGCGTGCATCCACCAAAATCGTCACAAAATCAACAAATTTTAAATTTTCCTGAACCTGTCGTCGCGCCTTAGACATGTGACCAGGAAACCATTGAATAGTAGCCATAATATATCTCCTTCGGATTGAAAAAATTGTAAAAACGTTTTCTTTCTTATCCTCTATTCTATCATAAATTAGTCTTTTTTGCACAAGCTTTTGTTTGTAATAGCTACTTTATAAAGGAAGGCTGATTTCAAATCCACTTAATTTATATATTAACTTTATATAAAATTCTAAGACTTATATATTTAGTTTTAGATGAGTATTCGAGATAAAAATGGGACTATGCAATTTGTCAGAATTCCCTCTATCCAGTTTTCCTGTGCTGAGGAGAGATTATCTGCCTGGAGGCTTTCTTTTAGAAAATCGCGGACTTGTTCTGGTTCAATCTCAAACTCAAAGGCTTTCATCTTGTAGAAAAAGTCGATGAGATTCCCAGATAAGTAATCATCTGAAAAGGGTACTTCACCACTTTTTCGATACTCTAGCAAGAGTCGAGCAAATCTGGCTTTTTCATCAGGCAAATCATGAAAATAGGAATTAAGAAGCCAAGTCTGCTTCTGCTTTCGTTCAATAGGATCTTGACTTGCAATTCTCTGATCCTTTTCCAACTCTTTTTGGTTTTGTTTGGCCTTGATAGCCCGTTCTGTTCGATTTTTACCAAAAAGAATTTTCTCCCACTTGCGTTCTTCTTGAGTCAAGGTCTCCGTAAAGCCAAAGTAATCTTGATAGGCTCGTTCTGCAGGTCCCATGGCAAGAATGAGATTGTCAGCGTACTGCTTGGCGATTTTATCTCTCTTTTTGCGCTCTTTCTCTGCTTGGATACGGAGTTCTTGTTCGTAATCAATTTTCTCCTTGCCTAGCTTGACAAGGTAGAGTTGGTCATCTGGTTTTCCAAGTAAAAAGGGTTTGATACACTTTTCAAGGACTTCTTCCATCCGAGCCTTCTTCTTAGGCTCTGCCTTGGTCCAACTTCCTCCCTGAAAGACTTCTAGGAAAAGCTGGTAGTCTCTCTCAGGCGCAAATTGATTGCCACGATTGGGTTTGAAAACACCTTTTTCCCAGAGCCATTTTAGAAGTCGCTCGTCAAAGTCACTTTTATTGACCTTGATTTTTTCCTTTTTCTGAGCTTTTCTGGTTAGATTTTCAACCTTTCTTAGCAGTTTTTCTTCCTCTTCCAATTGCTGGTCAAGAGACAATCGATGAAAATGACGAACGCAGTCGCTACCTATAGGAAATAGTCGTTGACCAGTCACTCCGTTAAAGAGTTCGTAGGCGTATTTGATGGCATTTCCACAGACACAATTGCTACGGCCGATACCGTTAAAAATCAAGGAAACTTCATTCCATTCCTTGGTAGCTTGTTCCCAAGTATCAGCTTTTGAAGCCTGTAAAACCGCATCATGCAGGGATTTTCTAACTGGAAGTGTCATGAGGTCTCCTTTCTAGATTATACTTTTACAACTTGAACCTCGTCTTTACCGAGTAAAATCAAGTATTTGTCAATATTTTCAATCGAATAGGCTCGAGATAAAGCCTCTCCGTATAGGGCTAACTGACCACGATAACGGTCTATGAGTTGACTTGGTTCATCATAGCGGTCTGTCTTATAGTCGAACAGAACAATTCTGTCCTCGTAAAGCAGATAGCCATCAAGGATACCACGGACAACAAAGTCTTCCTGACTCTTTTGGTCTCGTTTGAGCATGGAGAAAGGTTGCTCGCGATAAAGATGGTTGGTATTAGAGAGAATTTCCTGACCGAGTGCTGTGTCAAAGAATGCAAGAATTTTATCAAGATTGATTTTGTCTCTGACAGCTGGGCTGGTTTGAACGTGTTTGAGAGTTTCTGTTAGGCTAGCAAGGGTTGGTCGCTGACTGAGGTCAATTCTCTGCATCAGTTCGTGGGTAGCACTACCAATCTCAGCTCCTGTTACCTTTTCTTTGGTTGAAAAATCTGGTAACTCAAAGCTAATTTTCTTGTCTACTGACTGGCCTTGACCTGCAATCTCGACACCTTCCATATCCATAACTGGTTCGTAGAATTTCTTGATTTGACTTGGAGTTTGAACACTTGGCAGTTCAATGGCTGCGCGGTGAAGAGTATTATAAACTTCCACCTCTTTCAGCATTTCCAGTGCTTCTTTGATGGTTTCAGACTGGCGATTGTCTGCTTGAGAGCTATCTTGTAGAGGGCTCTTGTTTTCCAACTCACCGATAGCTTCTCTAGTCAACTGATCTTCGCCAACAAAACGATAACTAAAGTTGAGATTGTCCTTGGCAAACACTTTGGTAATAGCCCAAAGCCAATCTTGGAAATTCTTGGCTTGCAGTCTGGTATTGCTATTTAGTTTCCCATTTTTAGCTTCTGGGTATTCCTTGGATTCCAGCTTTTCACGCGAACCCTTGCCGACAAGATAGATCTTTTTCTCAGCCCGCGTCATGGCAACATAAAGGAGACGCATCTGCTCTGAGTAGCTTGCCAGCTGTAATTCCTCTTCATTCTGCCTATAGGTCAGGCTAGGAATAGAGAGCTTGATGGTTTTCGGATAGTGAGCTTCTACTGCTCCTGTCTCCATTTTGGCAATGTATTTGACACCTAGTCCATTTTTACGACTGAGAATGACTTCTGACATGCTGTCTTGCTTATTGAAGTCCTGATCCATATTGAGAATAAAAACGTAAGGAAACTCCAGCCCTTTACTCTTGTGAATGGTCATGAGTTCTACAGCATCCTTAGGCGGTGCAACTGCCACGCTTGCAAGATCGTGCTGGGCTTCTAAAACTTGGTCAATCATACGGATAAAACGAGACAAGCCCTTGAAATTGCTCTTTTCAAACTGGTCAGCCCGAAGAGCTAGGGCATAGAGATTGGCCTGTCTAGCAGGGCCATTTGGCAAAGCTCCAACATAGTCATAGTAAAAACGGTCGTTGTAAATCTTCCAAATCAAGTCATAGAGAGAGTGAGTTTTGGCATACAGACGCCAAGAAGCCAAGATATCCATGAATTGATTTAGTTTTTCAGTTAAATCCGTATGAATTAAGTTTTTCTGGCTAGCTACTTGTTTTTGAGCATTGACCAGTTTTTCATAGAGATTTTCTTGAACTTTATCTTCTGCTTTCTGGAGAGACAAGCGTGCCAACTCGTCCTCATCAAATCCAAACATAGGAGACTTCATGAGAGCAACCAAGGCATAGTCTTGCAGGGGATTATGAATGACACGAAGAGTGTCTAGCATGACTTGCACTTCTAGGGATTGGAGATAATTGTTTTGCTCGCCGTCTGTTTTGACAGGTATCCCGTACTCAGACAAGGCAAGGAGAATTTGATCATTACGACTGCGGCTGGAAGTCAAAAGGGCAATTTCTTTAAAAGCAACACCTTTTTCCTGATGAAGTCTCAGAATCTCCTTAATGACTAGGCGCATTTCACCTGTGAGTTTAGTATCTGCTTGGCTCTCTTTTTCCTCTTGCCCACTGTCGTCCTTATCGTAGAGGAGAAATTCTGCCTTGTTATCTGGATTAGGAGTCAGTTTGGTATTGGCAAAGACAAGCTGGTGCATGCTGTCATAGTTGATTTCTCCGACTTCTTGGTCCATAAGGCGTGCAAAAACATCATTGGTTGCTGACAGCACTTCTGAACTACTACGGAAATTTTCCTTGAGCAGAATTAACTTGCCCACTTTAGGATTCTGTGCATAGCGTTGGAATTTTTCATTAAAAATCTGCGGATCTGCCTGACGAAAACGATAGATGGACTGCTTGATATCCCCCACCATAAAGCGATTGTGACCATTCGACAGCAATTCCAACATCCGTTCTTGAATGTGGTTGGTATCCTGATACTCATCGACCATGACTTCGTGGAAGCGTTCCTGATAAGCCTCACGAACTTGAGTAAAATTCTCTAAAATCTCAATAGTGTAATGGCTGATATCAGCGAATTCAAAGGCATTTTCCTGACGTTTACGCTGGCGATAAGCCTCCACAAAATCCCTCATGAAGGTTTGGAAAGTCTTAGCTAGTTCCCATGTGTCTTCATGATAACGTTCTTGATAGTCGAGAATGCTTATCTGGTCTGACAGCTGTCCTAGTTTAGCAAACTGGGTCTTTCTCTCTTCGTTGTAGGCATCAGCCAGGGGCTTCAAATCAGCCTTACGACTTGCATTGGTCAGAGCCCGACCATTTTTCTCCTTCGAGATGGTGACAACACGCGCAAGCACTGCCTGATAAGCCTGACTATCGGACTCTTGATTTAAGGAGCCAATTTCATCTAAAATCAACTGAACATTTTCTAGATAAGCAGCCTTTGGAAACTCCTTAGCATCATTATCCAGATGGTAACGGAAAAAGCTTTCCAAGTCCCAAAGGGCTTGCTTGATTTGCTCAGTCAGTTTTTCTTTTTCACTGGTAAAATCAGCTTTTTCAAAGCCTTTTAGGAAAGACTTACTTAACCATTTCTGAGGGTTGCTGGTGGATTGGAGGAAGTCATAGATTTTATAGACTTGCTGGCGTAGCCCCCGTTCATCTTTTCCACGTCCAGCAAAGTTTTTCAGCAAATGACTAAACTTTGCTTGCTGTTTACCCTGGTAATGCGCTTCAAAGACCTCATGGAAGACTTCGTTTTTTAGAAGGAGTTGCTCGCTCTGGTTTTGTAAAATACGGAAATTAGGCGCAATGTCAATCAGATAGCCATGTTTGCCAAGGAATTTTTGTGTGAAAGAGTCCATGGTACCAATGGCAGCGTTGGGTAGGTCTGCCAACTGACGGCCTAAGTGTTGTTTGAGGTCAACGTCATCGCTTTCTTGGATTTGTTGGCTGATTTTCTTTTCCAAGCGCTCCTTAAGTTCAGTCGCAGCCTTGACGGTAAAGGTTGAGATAAAGAGTTGACTGATTTCCACACCACGCGCCAATTGGTCTAGAATGCGCTCGGCCATGACAAAAGTCTTCCCAGAACCAGCAGACGCTGAGACAAGGATATTTTGACCAGAAGTGTAGATGGCTTCAATTTGCTCAGCAGTTTTCTTTTGTTCCTTGCTCGAATTCGCTTCTGCTTCTTGCAATTTTTGAATTTCTTCCTCAGTTAAAAAGGGAATAGGCTTCATTGATTCAACTCCTCTCTTATTTTTTCAAACCAAGCTTGCTTGAGTTTTTCTCCGACAAGACGCTTGCCGTCAGCCAAGTCCAACTTTTCTAGAAAACGGGCTTGGCCCAAGTGGTAATTAGCTTCAAATCCTGTGATGGCTTGATGTTGCTGAACATACGGTGCAATACTTCTGCCATTTTCAGTATAAGGGTTAATGGCGAACTGACCTTCTAAAATTTTCTCAGCTGCTTTCTTGTAAAGTTGGGCATTGTAGTCCAGTAGGAGCTGAAATTCCTCATCCGTCAGCTGATTGGCCTTATTTTTATTGTAAAATTCACCCAAATGACTGCTTTCTTTTTCTAAAAAAAGCCCTTGGTATTTCATTGACTTGCTAGCTTCTACTACTGCACCTGCCAGACTTTTAACGGCCATCAAAGATTGGACAGGCTCAGCCATTTCCAAGTACATAGCGCCGAAAAAGTTCTGCTCCCCTTCTCTTTTTAAGGCAGCTAGATAGGTTGGCAACTGGGAATTGAGGCCATTAAAGAAATGAGGAAATTGGAACTGAGTTAGACTAGACTTGTAGTCTACTACTCCTATCGCTCCATCAGCTTTCAAACGGTCAATCCGGTCAACCTTACCTCGTACAAAGACACTGCGACCATTGTCCAATTGAATAAAGGCTTGCTCTTTTCCACCAAAATTTGCCTCTTCTTTAATGGTTTCGATGGCTGGATTGTGTCGGAGAATATGTCCAGTTGTCCGTGCAACATCAAGCAAAACTTCCTTGGTAAACTGGGCTTCCAAACTTTCCTGATAAATAGCCTCAAATTCCCGTTCTTGACTGGTTTCTTGAATAGCTTGTTCTAGACGGTGGTCAAAGGGAGCTTCGTCAGGCAACTGCAAGGCACGTTCAAAAATACGATGCAAGAAATTCCCGTGACTGCGGGCATCAGGACGCAGACGTAATTCTTCCTGCAAGCCTAAAACGTAGCGGAGGAAATAACTGTATTGGTTCCGGTAAAACTCCGTCAAACCAGAGGTAGACAGGTAAAATTCCTGTTCAGCAGGATAGAGAGCTTGTAAGGTATCCTTAGCCAACTGCTTACTGCTTAGGCTGGTTGGGAGTGCTGGATTTTCTAAACCTTTTTGGTCTAGTTTTTTACCCATGACACGCGCCAGAACCTTGACAAAGGTCAAATCTTGCTCAGTCTCACTCATCTCGCCCTGCTGGTGATAGGTAACCAGACTGGACAAAAGACTGTGATAGGACCCCATATCTTCCTTAGACATCCCTTTGTGATTCATCCTCTTCTCTTTCCGACTAAATCCAAAATGGACTAGCTCCTGAAGATAGGTTGACTCCTTGCTTTCACTCTCATTAAAAAGGCTTGGAGCTGACAAAACCAACTGCTTACGTGCAGAATTGACCAAGGAAATCATAGTATAGCGATTTTTCTTGAGATTTTCACTGCTGGCAATCAGCAATTGCGCTTCCTCTTCAGTCGCTTGGTTTAAGCTTTGTCTTTCTTCATCTGTCAAAAGGCTAGTATTTTGCGCGATTTTTGGTAAATTGTCTTGAGTCAGCCCAATGGCATAGACAAAGTCAGCAGTCAGTGGTGCAATCAAATCGTAACTCTGCACCAGAACGGTGTCCACTGTCGCTGGAATGGTACGGTACTGAGATAGACTCATCCCAGAATGAAGCAAGGCTAGGAAGTCCTCCAGACTAACTTGTGAACCAGCAAAAACAGTCGCAAATTGTTCTAAAACATGACAGAATGCCTTCCAAACTTCAGCTTGTCTTTCCTGTTCAAGAGTTTCCATAGTGGCTGTCAAATCTTGCAACTGCTTGGTCACCGCTCCTTCTTTTAGAAAGACCTTCCACTTTTGCAAGAGATTTTCAGCCTTCTGCTTTCGGCTGGCAAATAGGGTTTCAAGAGGGGCTAAAATACGCAGACGAAGAGTATTCAAACGAACTAAATCAAATTTTCCATGATGGGATTTTGTGAAGGTTTGCTGAAAGGCTGGCAAGCCATTGATACCAAGATAGCGGATATATTGCTCAAATGCGTCAATATCTGACTGACTAAGGTCGGTATACAAACCTGTTCTAAGAAGGTTTATCAAATCCTCCTGACGGAAACGGTAGCGTTTTAAAGCCAAAATAGACTCGACAAACTGTGTCAAAGGGTGGTGGGCCATGGATTCGCTTCTACCAAGATAGAAAGGAATCTGATACTGGTCAAAAATGGTTTTCAGCGATAACTGGTAAGAAGCTACATCCCCCAAGAGAATACGAAAATGCTTGTAACTCAGGTCTGAGTTCTCATGTAATTTCTGACGAATGCTCCGAGCCACCAACTCCAACTCTTCCTTTTGCGTCAAACAAGACCAGATTTGCAGGTTTTCACGGTCCTTATCATTGACCTCCAAAGTGAGCTCTGAAAAGTCATAAGAAGACTCCAGCAAACGAGAGGCCTTGTCAAAGCTATCCATCTTCTCATGAGTTTGAGAATAATCCTGGGCAGGTGTTTGGTATTTAAAGGCTAGATGATGGAGAAACTCCACACTGGCTTGATAGAGATTGCCTTCAGAGAATGGACTGGTATAGGCTTTCTTACTAACATAAGCCCCAATAACAATCTCAACACCCTTGGCATGAAGTAAGTCCACAATCCGCTCTTCCTCAGCAGAAAAACGGGTAAATCCATCAATAACCAAGGCGATTTGAGTAAAATCACTACTTACCTTGTCATTCTCAATAGCTTCAATCAAATGGGATAACTGACTTCCCTGAGCTAACTGCCCTTGATTGAGGTAGGCCGTTACTTTCTCAAAAATCAAGAGTAAATCGGCTCTCTTATCCTCATCCGTCAAACTCTCCAAGTCCACAAAACTCATCTGAGCTTTGGTCATCTCATGATAAAGATCAATCAACTGCTGGATAAACTGAGGATCCTGCTTGATGGCGCCGTATACTCGTAAGTCTTTTGGATCAAGTTCAGTAAGACATCTGTAAAAGGCCATACCAAGACCGATATCATCAAGACTGATCTTAGCTGGCAAATCATTCAAAATCAGGTAACGAGCCATTTGAGCAAAGCGCGTGACGGTAATCGCAAAAGAAGCCTGCTGGGACAAGCATTCCAGCACGGCGCGTTCCTTTTCAAAAGAAAGAGAGTTGGGAGCGATGTAAAAGACCCGCTTGCCAGCAGCAACTAACTCTTCTGCCTCTCTAGTTAGAATTTCTGTCAAAGAAGTCCGAATATCAGTATAAAGTAATTTCATCTCCGCCTCGTTAGAATTTTTCATTACCTTTTATTATACCATGATTAGCCCGAAGATTCCTCCTCCTTTCCTCCAAAATATGCTATAATAATACCAAAAGAAAAAGAAGGAAGACCTATGATTAAACTACTAGCCTTGGATATGGACGGAACCCTCCTCAATGAAGCCAAGGAAATCCCACAAGCTCACATTACTGCTATTCACCAAGCTATTGAAAAAGGTGTCAAACTGGTTCTCTGTACAGGTCGCCCGCTTTTCGGTGTCCTCCCCTACTACAAAAAATTGGGACTCGACCTCCAGAATGAGTATGTCATTGTCAATAACGGTTGTTCAACTCACCAGACAAGTGACTGGGGACTAGTTGACTGGCAAGAACTTAGTCCAGCAGACATCGAATATCTCTATGACCTAGCTGAAAAAAGTGATGTTCAGTTGACTCTTTTTGATGAGGAGCATTATTTTGTCCTCGGTGGTAAGCCTAATGAAATTGTTCAAAATGATGCCAAGCTGGTCTTTTCAGACCTGACTGAAATTTCTCTTGAGGAAGCGACTAGTGGCAAGTACCGTATGTTTCAAGGGATGTTTTTGGGGACAGATAGCCAAACGGACGATTTTGAGCAGCGTTTTGCTGAGGAGCTTTGCCAACGATTTAGTGGAGTTCGTTCGCAGCCTGTCATTTATGAAGCGATGCCACTTGGAACGACAAAGGCCACTGCTCTTTCTCGACTAGCAGATATTTTGAAGATTGATTCCTCAGAGATTATGGCTATGGGCGATGCTAATAACGATATCGAAATGCTCCAGTTTGCAGGCCTTGGTATTGCTATGGGAAATGCCAGTGATTATGTCAAATCTCTTGCGGATGCCGTTACAGCAAGCAACGAAGAAGACGGCGTTGCGCGTGCTATTGAGAAATATATTTTATAAAAAGAAAAGCAAATAGGCAGAGGTTACTGCTATTTGCTTTTTTTATCATGACAGTCGTCAGATATTCTAAAATTTGTAAATATAGGTTTGCTTGCTAGTCCGTAATCCATTGATACATTTCGGGTCTTCTATCTCGAAACAAGCCCCAGTTTAGGCGTTCGCTTGCTCCCTTGTCTAGGTCATAAGTTGCTAACAGAACAGCTTCTTCTTGTCTTTCAGCTCGTTCTAGAATAGCTCCTGTTTCATCCGTCATAAAGGATGAACCGTAGAAGTCAAGACTGGAACTCTGTCCACCATTTTCCTCACTTGGAGCGACTTCCTCTAATCCATAACGATTGGCTGCGATGACTGGAACAATATTTGCTGCTGCGTGTCCTTGCATGGTACGTTGCCAATGACCACAACTATCTGTATCCAAAATCGGCTCTGAACCGATGGCTGTAGGATAAAAGAGCAATTCAGCACCATTCAATGCAAGACAGCGCGCTGTTTCAGGGAACCATTGATCCCAACAGATACCGATCCCAATCTTGGCATAGCGAGTATCCCAGACCTTGAAACCTGTGTTGCCAGGCGTAAAGTAAAATTTCTCTTGATAGTAATGATCATCTGGTATGTGGGTCTTTCGATAAACACCCAGCACTTCCCCATCTGCATCAATAACGGCAATGGAGTTATACAAGACATTGCCATCTTTTTCATAGAAACTGATCGGTAAAACAACTTGTAGTTCCTTAGCAATCACCTTAAAATGCTGAATGGCAGTATTGTCTGTCACCGACTGGGCATGCTGGTAGTAGTCATACTGACGTTCCTGACAAAAGTATGGACGTTCAAACAATTCGGGTAAAAGAATAATTTGTGCGCCTTGTTCTGCAGCCTGACGTACTAAACGCTCTGCGGTTTGGATATTTGTTGACACATCCTTAGCGCATTGCATCTGAATGGCTGCAACTCTTACATTTCTCATCTTTTTCTCCTATTCTGGGATTTGTTGGGTGATACAGTGGATATTGCCACCACCTAAAAGAATATCTCTGGCTGGTATTCCGACAACTTTACGGTCTGGAAAACACTTGCTGAGGATATCTAAGGCCACTTGGTCGTTTTTATCCTGAAACTGAGGAACTAGGACAGCCTGGTTGGCAATATAAAAGTTTACGTAGGAAGCTGCTAGTCGTTCACCTGCGTATCGCTCTTCTTCTCCTTCTTCATAGATGTAGCCTGGTAAATCCTCTTTGGTTACAACTTGATGAAGAGCTGGAATTGGAAGTTTATGAATGGTGAACTGACGACCTTTTGCATCTGTTTCCTTTTCTAAAAGCGCTAAATCAGCTGCTGACATGGCATATTGAGGATCGCTTTTGTCGTCTGTCCAAGCCAAAACAAGCTCAGCAGGACCAACAAAGGCAGCAACATTGTCAACGTGTTCATTGGTTTCGTCCTGATAAATACCATAAGGAAGCCAGATAACTTTTTCAGCTCCAAGGCACTCTAATAAGGTGGTTTCGATTTCTTCCTTACTAAGATGAGGATTGCGACCAGAACTAAGCAAGCAACTTTCAGTCACGAGAATGGTTCCTTGACCATCGCTATGTATCGCTCCGCCTTCCAGTACAAAAGGCTTGGCATCATAAACAGGCATTTCCAAGGTCTCAGCAAAACGACTGGCTACTTGGTTATCATCTTCATAATCTTGATAAAGACCATCAACAGCACCACCCCAAGCATTGAAAGACCAATCCACGGCTAATTTCTGGCCTTCATCATTGATAAGAATGGTCGGACCCGTATCACGCGCCCAGGCATCATTGGTGGGAATGTCTAGATAAATAACCTTGTCTCCAAGATAAGATTGGGCTTCAGCTAAGTAGTCTTGGCCAACCAAAAGATAGACTCTTTCCCCTTCTGCTATAGTCTTAATGATCTGGCTGAAAGCTCTTTTGGCAGCCTTTCCTTGAAAGGGCCATGAACCTGGTCGAGTTGGCCATATCATAAGGGTACCATGATGGGGCTCGTATTCTGCTGGCATGCGATAGCCTAATTTTTTGGGACTGTCCATCATGATAATCTCCCTTTAAAGTCTTGATAACCAAAAGATTTGACTAATCTGCAGTCACCCTGCTCATCCATGAGATAGAGACTTGGCAATCCAATACCATTAAAGGTATTATTTTTGACAAATGAGTAAATAGCCATATCTTCAAAATAAAGTCTATCACCGATTTGAACTGGATTTTCAAAGCTATAATCACCAATCACATCTCCTGTCAGACAGGTATTGGAAGAAAGTCTATAGGTATGGGCTTTTTCCTGAGCGGCAAATCCATTTCTCAAAGGTGGACGATAGGGCATCTCAAGTACATCAGGCATATGGCAGGTCGCAGAGGCGTCTAAAACCAAGATTTCCATACCGTTTTCGACAATATCCAATACTTCAGTTGCTAGATAACCTGCATTGAGCGCAATGGCTTCACCAGGCTCGATATAGATTTCAAGATTGTAAGTTTCTCGGATACGCTTGATCTCAGAAATCAGCAAATCTACATCATAGTCCTCTCTTGTGATGTGGTGTCCGCCCCCCATATTGAGCCATTTGACCTGATGCAAATAGGCTCCAAATTGCTCTTCTACTGCTTTCAAAGTTGTCTCTAAATCATCTGCTCCCTGCTCGCAAAGGGTGTGAAAATGAAGACCATCCACCAAATCCAGCAAATCACTCGGTATCTTGTCTGAAGTTACTCCAAAACGGGAGCCAGGGGCACAAGGGTCATAGAGAGCGTGATCTCCTTGAGTTGAACATTGAGGGTTGATGCGCAAACCAACACTGACACCAGCCTCCCGACAACGGGCCCCATGTTTACGCAACTGTCTCTCAGAATTAAAGACGATATGGTCCGTTATCTCAAGCAATTCCTCCAAGTCCGCATCCTTGAAAGCTGGCGCAAAGACATGGACTTCTCCTGGGAATTCTTCTCTAGCTAGCTTGGCCTCATAGAGACCACTAGCTGTCGTACCTGACAGATACTGGCTAATCAAGGGATAGGTTTTGTAGAGGGAATATGCTTTCTGGGCAAGCAAAACCTTGCAACCGGCTTCTTCCTGAACTTGCTGTAAAATACGGCAGTTGGCTTCTAACTTGGCCAAGTCAATGACATAGGCTGGTGTGGGTACTTGTTCTAGCTTCATTAGTCCACCATTTGTGGGTTTTCTACCACAACCCATGGCAAACCATACTCATTCAAAGCTTCCATGAATGGATCTGGATCCAATTCTTCAAGGTTGTAAACTCCAGCTTGTTTCCAAGTACCGTTCATAACCAATTTTGCCCCAATCATGGCTGGAACGCCTGTCGTGTAAGAAATGGCTTGCGAACCAACTTCTGCGTAGCATTCCTGATGGTCGCAGACATTGTAGATGTAGATGGTCTTTTCAACGCCATCTTTTACACCTGTAAAGATACAGCCAATATTGGTTTTACCTACAGTACGTGGGCCAAGGCTAGCAGGATCTGGAAGCAAAGCTTTCAAAAATTGAATCGGAACAATTTCTTGGCCGTTGAAGTTAATGGTATCCGTACGAAGGAGACCGACATTTTCCAAGCATTTCATGTGCGTCAAGTATGATTGACCAAAGGTCATAAAGAAGCGAATGCGTTTGACACCTGGAATGTTCTTGGCCAATGATTCGATTTCTTCGTGGTGAAGGAGATACATATCTTTTTGTCCAATTTGAGGGAAATCATACTCGCGCTTGATAGACATGGCTTCGACTTCGACCCATTTTCCATCTTCCCAGTAAGAACCTGGCGCAGAAACCTCGCGTAGATTGATTTCTGGGTTGAAGTTGGTCGCAAATGGATAACCGTGGTCACCGCCATTACAGTCTAAAATGTCGATATAGTGGATTTCATCAAAATAGTGTTTGAGGGCATAGGCTGAAAAGACACTAGTCACACCTGGATCAAAACCAGAACCAAGAAGAGCGGTCAAGCCAGCTTCTTTGAATTTCTCCTGATAAGCCCATTGCCATGAGTAGTCAAAGTAGGCTGTAAAACCAAGTTCTTTGCAACGTTTCTCATAGATGGCACGCCACTCAGGATTTTCTGTATCCTCTGCCTCGTAGTTAGCTGTGTCGATATAGTGAACTCCAGTCGCTAAACAAGCGTCCATAATGGTCAAGTCTTGGTATGGTAAAGCTACGTTCAAAACGGCTTCTGGCTTGTAGTTTTCAATCAAAGCAATCACTTCTTCGACATTATCTGCATCAAGGGAAGCTGTCTCAATTTTAGTATTTGTTTTGCCTTCCAATTTAGCCTTCAAGTCATCGCATTTTGACTTGGTACGGCTAGCAATCATAATCTCTGTAAAGGTTTCGCTATCTTGGCAAATCTTTGAAATAGCAACTTGGGCAACGCCCCCACATCCAATAACTAGTAAACGACTCATTTTTTTTCTTCCTCTTCTTCTAAAATGTCCTCAACATACTTGGGCAACATAAAGGCCCCTACATGTAAGTTTGCGGTGTAGTATTCTGTGAAAAGCTGGCGTTTTTTCCAGCCTTCCTTGTCAAAATCTTTGACAGGGTGATATTTTTTCGATGCAAATCCAAACAACCAATAGCCAGCAGGACTAGTTGGGATATGTGCCTGATAAACCCGACTGATTGGAAAGGCTTGATTGACCTTACGGTGCATGCTTCGGCAAGCTGACTCATCCTCGTCAAAGAAGGGACTCCCATGCTGATAGATCATGATACCGTCCTCTTTCAAAGCTCTGTAGCTGTTTCCGTAAAATTCCTTGGTAAAGAGCCCTTCCGTATGTCCAAATGGATCTGTCGCATCGTTGATGATAATATCGTAGTCATCTTCGCAGTTTCGTAAAAAACGAAGACCATTTTGGTAGTAAATGGTAACACGAGGATCATCTAGCCCTGCAGCAAAGTCTGGGAAATACTCACGACAGACCTCAACCAACATCTCATCTGGTTCCACAATATCGATTTGTTCCAGTTCAGGATAGAGGGTTAATACTTGAGCAACACCACCGTCACCACCCCCAATAACCAAGACTTTCTTGGGATTTGGGTGGACAGCCATGGGAACGTGTACGGTCATCTCATTGTAAACAAAATCATCTGCATCTGAAAACAAGACGTGCCCATTTAAGATCAGTATTTTCCCAAAAGCTGGCGTATCCAAGACTTCGATATCCTGCCATTCACTTTTTCCAGCATAGAGTTGCTTGGCAGTTCTCAAGGACAATTTCACATCTGGAGTATGAACTTCAGAAAACCATAAATCCATCTAGTTCTCCTTTCTCTTAATGACGTTGATGTGATTGACCTCTGGATCTTCCGTCCCTTGGAGGGAGCAACCACGTTCCTTAGCAAATTGGATATAGGCTACAATTTCTCGTGTAATACGTTCACCAGGAGCCAAGATAGGAATTCCTGGAGGATAGCACATGACAAATTCTCCGCAGACTTGTCCAACTGACTCGTCTAAGGTCAAACTTCTTCTCTCTGAATAGAAGGCTTCTTGCGGAGACAGAACCAACTCGGGTTGGATATATTCTCCAGCAATCAAATCTTTTCCATCTCTTGAGTAGAGTCTCTTGATATCAGCCAAAGCACCAACCAAGCGCTCGATATCTTGGATACGATCTCCAATGGAAATATAGGCCAAGATATTGCCGATATCACCAAATTCAATTTGAATATCGTATTCATCCCGCAAGAGGTCATAAACCTCAATACCGGTTAAGCCAATACCCTGGGTGTAGACTGACAACTTAGTCACGTCAAAATCACAAACGGAAACACCGTCTATTAACTCTTTAGAGTAGGCATAGTAGCCACCTATGGCATTGATTTCACGACGAGCATACTCGGATAGCTCAATGACTTTCTCAAACGACTCTTTCCCGCGAAGAGCTAGGTTGCGACGTGAAATATCCAAACTAGACATTAACAAATAAGAGGCAGATGTAGACTGGGTCAGGTTGATTATCTGACGAACATACTCAGGATTCACCTGCTCCCCAATAAGTAAAATGGAACTTTGGGTCAAACTCCCACCAGACTTATGCATGGAGACTGCTGCCATATCAGCACCTGCATCCATAGCAGAAATTGGAAGTTTATCTGTAAAATGCAAATGCGCTCCGTGGGCTTCATCTACTAAAACCATCATACCAGCTTCATGAGCCATTTTTGTCAATCCCCTTAGGTCTGAACAGATTCCGTAGTAAGTAGGATTGTTAATCAAAATGGCCTTGGCATCTGGATGGTCCTTTATGGCCTTGGCTACTCGATCATTTTCAAGACCTAAAGCGATACCAATCTTAGGATCTACACCCATCTCGATATAGATGGGAATGGCACCACATAGAACCAACGCATTAATAGCAGATTTATGGACATTACGTGGCAGAATAATCTTATCTCCAGCCTTGCAGGTTGACAGAATCATAGTCTGCACCGATGAAGTTGTTCCCCCAATCATGAGAAAGGCATGGGCTGCTCCAAAAGCATCCGCCGCTAGCTCCTCTGCATCCCGAATAATCGAAATGGGGTGACCAAGATTATCCAAGGGTTTCATCGAATTAACATCAATGCCTACACATTTTTCACCTAGCAGTTCGACAAGTTCTGGATTTCCCCGTCCACGCTTGTGACCTGGAACATCAAAGGGAACAATCCTTTTCTTGCGCAACTTCACCATGGCCTCATAAATTGGGGCTTGGTTTTGATCTAACTCTTTCAAGACATACTCCTTTACCGTATTTGTAGCGCCTCAAGAAGACGAAGGCGACTAAAGGTTGACTCATGAAAAAAGAGCAGGTTTTCACCTGCTCTGCAATCTTCTGACGTTTTTATGTTTGTTTCTGTTGAGTATGTCTGTTCCCGATGTTTCCTAACTCTCTAGTAGCAAATATTACGTACTTTATTGATCGTTTCACAAGATGACGTGTGCTTTCACCACACTAAAAATTTATGAATTAGGACAAGTGTCCTAACATCAACTTATAAAAGTAGGCTTTTAACCCTATCAATAATGTGGTTTTTCAACCACGCTTCGGCATTCAACCCTGCCTGTCCGTAGGCGTTTTTTACTCGGGTTTATATTTGCTAGAAAACATCATCTCATTTTCTAAGCTTTATTACTATATCATGTTTTTAAGAACTTGTAAAGCGGTTTACGAAGAAAATATAAAAATAGTTCGTAAAATATTTGGATTTTATTTGATTTAATACTAACTTTTCTCTTGTAAACGATTATAAAGTGAACAAAATGATTTTCATATTTAATTTAAAATTCTTTATGATATTCTATACACTTTACCCTCGGTGTTTGATCTATTAGAGAAGATGTCGACATTTTTATATCATTAAAATCGTGCAACTTTTTTCAGATACTTTTAAAAGATTGATTTCCCTATATTTTTCCTTTATACTGGATAAAAAGGAGAATAGTATGTCAGAAACAAATCACGAAATCGATTCAAATTTTGCAGGTCGTTTAAATATCCTGCGTGCGGGTGTTCTTGGTGCCAATGATGGAATTATTTCCATTGCTGGTGTGGTTATCGGGGTTGCTAGTGCTACGAGTAATATCTGGATTATCTTTTTATCAGGATTTGCAGCTATCTTAGCTGGTGCCTTTTCGATGGCTGGTGGAGAATATGTATCTGTTTCAACTCAAAAAGATACCGAGGAAGCAGCCGTTGCGCGTGAGCAAGTCTTGCTAGACCAAGATATGGAACTAGCCAAAAAGTCTCTCTATGCAGCCTATATCCAAAATGGAGAATGTGAAACCTCTGCTCAACTCTTGACCAACAAAGCCTTTTTAAATAATCCGCTCAAGGCTTTGGTAGAGGAAAAATATGGGATAGAGTATGAAGAGTTTACCAATCCATGGCATGCTGCTATCTCTAGCTTTATTTCTTTTTTCCTTGGTAGCTTACCACCCATGCTTTCAATTACCATTTTCCCAAGTGAATACCGTATCCCTGCTACCGTCCTTATCGTCGGTGTGGCCCTTCTTCTCACTGGTTACACTAGTGCCAGACTTGGAAAAGCACCAACCAAAACAGCTATGATTCGGAACCTCGCTATTGGCCTCTTAACTATGGGAGTTACCTTCCTGCTCGGACAACTTTTCAGCATTTAGAACATAAGAAATACCTCGATTTTGAAGTCGAGGTATTCTTTTTTACATTTGCACAATCTTGCGATAGCTTCTTGAAGTAATCATGAAAATCAGCACATAGGCGATGAGGAAGACAGCGCAGATAGACAAAGTCACTGTCAACATCATAGTCGCATCCAGTACACCAATCACTTTTAAAATCAGACTAAGCATATGGTAGGCAAAGGCTAGGTGTAGGAAAGCAAAGAGCAAAGGGAGGAAGAAAACAGTTAAAACCTGTTTGTTAATGGTTTGCTTGATTTGCTTTTGATCTAAACCGACTTTCTGCAAGATAATAAAGCGTTCACGGTCTTCATAGCCTTCAGAAATTTGTTTGTAATAGATGACCAGAACCGTTCCGACCATAAAGATAATGGATAGGAAAATACCGATAAAGAAGACACCACCAAAGAGGGCACTCATTTGAGCACTAGCATCTGCTAGATTGCTACCATACACATAGCTACCTTCCGTGTTTAATTGAGCATTAAACTGGTTGAGGTATTTATCATATTCTTCAGCGACCTTGAGTTGTTCTTCTTCGTTGGCATTTACATTCATACCACCGTAAAACTGATTATAGATAGCCGAATCTGGGAATTGATCCAAAAAGGCTTGTAAATTAGGTACAACAAGGTAATTGTAATCAGCAGTCAAAATATTAAACTGATTTGGAACATGGTTTACAATGAAATCTTTAGTAAATTCTTCTTTGACAGAAAATTGATGATCATTTAGAGTTAGAGCTTTCTGTTCTTTAACTCCCTCATTCTTTGCAAAGAGTCCGACCTCATTTCCTGATAGAGACAATTTTTGGCCAGTCATATTTTCATAATCTTTTTGGTCAAATACCATGAAAACTGTTGTGGGTTGGACACGATTTTGTCCTTTTTCAAAAAGGGTTAACTTGCTACCTTCTTGGTTTGCAACACCAAAGTAAGCGTAACGAAGCACTTCTTTCTCTTTAATCTTATAACCTTTATCACTTGCAAACTGGCTCAAGAGTTTGTCCAAGTCTTCTTTTTCAACATTTTGCCCTGAAACCCCAAAATCATGAGGATTTAGAACTTTTTTAAAGCTTTCTGAGGCATTGAAAATACTAGTCGCTGCTGACATGGTTACCAAAACCATTGTTGACAAAATTGCGATAGTTGCTAGTCCAACCGCATTTTTCTTCATACGGAAAATCAAGTTGGAAACAGATATGAGGTTATTAGGTTGGTAATAGTATTTCTTGTTTTTCTTTAAGATTTGGAGGAAAACGGTAATCCCTGCATTAAACAAGAGATAGGTTCCAATTATAACCAGCAAAACAGCTAGGAAGAAAGTTGTTAGGGCTGTAAGAGGATCGGTTACCGTAAGGGCAAGATAATAGCCAATCCCTAAACTTATGGAACCAAGAATAGTTTGGAGAGGTAGGAAACGACCTCTTTTCTCTCCACTTGCTTTCTCACGCGAGAGCTGGAGGGCATTCATACGGGCAATTCGAAGGGCATTCAGGAACATGAGGCCTAGGAAAATCAAACCAAAGACAAGAAGTACTGCAATGACAACATTCATTTGGAAGGTAGCGACTAGTTCTACCTTTAATTTCATCAGTTTGAGTAGGAAAGCGAAAATCAACTTGTCAAACAAGGCTCCAATACCGATACCTGCTCCAACAGTTAGAATCCCAAACACCACTAACTCCTTAAAGGTCATACTGATCAGATGACGCTTCTCCAAGCCCAACATGCCATAAATTCCCAGTTCCTTGGAACGGTTTTTCATAACAAAACTATTGGCATAGAGGACGATAATGGCTGACGCAAGGGTGACGACAAACATACCAAATCCAAGTGTAGCCTGAATGGTTGTTCCTCCACGAATTTCCGCAATCTTAGGATTAAAGGTTAGAGAGTAAAAGAGATAGGTCACTGTGACTGCCAAGAGAACAGCCAACGCAAAAGGATAGTAGAGTTTGCGGTTTTTAATCAAGTTCGATACCGCTAACTTATTGGTTAATCGAAACATACTAATTCACCTCGCTTGCCATGACAGTCAAGGTATCAGAAATTTCTTGGAACATCTGACGCTCTGTCTTCTCTCCACGGTAGATTTGATTGTAAAGAATGCCGTCTTTGATAAAGAGTACACGTTTAGCTCTGCTTGCTGCTGCTGTGGAGTGGGTTACCATGAGAATAGTTTGGCCACGCTCATTGATTTCATCAAAGACATCAAGTAAGGCTGCAGATGACTTGGAATCAAGGGCTCCTGTTGGCTCATCGGCTAGGAGAATTTCAGGTTCTGTGATGATGGCACGGGCTACTGCTACACGCTGTTTCTGACCACCTGAAATCTCGTAAGGGTACTTCTCTTGCAATTGGTTGATGCCTAGATTCTCAGCTGTCACCACCAATTTCTTCATCATCTCCGTAATGGGTCTTCTTGACAAGACAAGAGGAAGCAATATATTGTCTTTAACAGACAGAGTATCTAGCAAGTTAAAGTCTTGGAAGACAAATCCTAGCTTTTCACGACGGAAGCTAGAAGCCTGTGAATTTTTAATGGTTGCTGTATCAGTTCCATTCAAGTAAACCTGGCCACGAGTTGGTTTATCCAGCATAGCTAGGATATTGAGAAGAGTTGATTTACCAGAACCAGACTCACCCATGATAGCGACGTAATCACCCTTTTCTACGGTAAAGTGAATATCCTTTAGGGCCTCTACTTGGTTGCCCTGAAAACGAGTTTTATAAATTTTTTGAACGTGTTTTACATCTAAAAGTGTCATGAGAATCTCCTTTCTTAATATCCCATCAAATGAAATGTAGCTTGCATCATAGCGCATCCCAGCTGAACGCGCTCGATTTCTTTGTGACTTGGTTTTCTTCTTTTCTTATGTAAGATTTGTTTCATGATGTTACTCCTTTGTTCTTTATGAGTCTAGTTTACATCAAAAAAAGACCGCTTGCCATAACCTAACCTTACAAAAGAGACTTTAATCTTACATTTTTGTAAGATTGAGAGAAATGTAAGTGATAGTTTAATAATAGAACAGGTTGAATCTGGAGCAGTATACTGTTGTTTCTAAAACATTATTAGAAATTGGTTTGAATTTCTCAATCAATTTATTGAGTTTTTATTTCATTTCACTTTCACTTTTGATTGACATATTTCATTTCACTATACAATAAATCACTTGACTTTTTACTCTAAAAATTATAAAATGTATTTATGAAAAGGCTTACTTTAGAAAGGAGAAAAAATCGGAAACTATAATTTGAGTAAGCTTACACTTCATTAACAAAAGATTTCTATTATAAAAATTTATTTTAGCTCTTTTTCAGAAAGTGTGAATATTATGAAAAAAATCTTAATTACTTTTGTTGCTATCTTTTCACTATTTTTCTGCTCAACTGTTTTTGCAGATGATACTAATACAATAGTGAGCGAAACTATGACCGCTCAACAGCTTGTGAATCAATACGCAACTGATTACGATATCACATTGGAGCAAGCATCAGATTTACTTGGTATAAATTTATACGAACGCTCTTCACAGACATATAGAACAATTTCTACGCAAATAACTGTTACAAACTCCTATAAACCATCTATTTCTTTCTACTGCGAAACAACCGAATATGGAACCTATCATGGTATAATAAGGGTATTAAGAACAGAAATAAATAGAAATTATAACGGAATGTCGAAACAGTTTTCCGGTTCATTGTACGTAAATTTAGAACAGGCTGATAGAATATTCTATATAATTAATGGAGATTTCTTTAATAATGGTAGTTCAACTTTAAGTGGTGGACTAAATATCGGAATAGGAGAAAGCGCTAGTGTAAATTTCGGAGGTTCCTACGTTTCTAATCACTATAAGTATGTATATCATGAAGGAAGAGTTCATTTTTAATGAAACACAAAGAACATATACTCATCGGACTTCTCTATCTCCTCTCTCCATTCATCGGTCAGCTCTTAGTTGAAAAGACATACTTTATCGGTACAGAATTTACAGCTACTGCTTATGCTATTTGCTGGCTATCAGTTGTTATCAGCATCCACCATTTTTCAAAAAATGTATTGTCTCAGCAAGAAAAAACAGATTAAAAAACTAAGTTTAAAATAATATTTTTAGTTTGTAGAAGAAGCTGAGAAAATCTTATTAAAAGTAAAAAAGCTTTAAATCAAGCAGTTTAGACTATTGATTTAGGCTCTATAATATTTGTAGTGGGTAAATCCCCTATAGATATTATGGAGCCGTTTTTATTGTAGAAAAAAAGTCCCATAAGATCTATAATGAAAAG
>NZ_NCVH01000024.1:0-44243 GCF_002096855.1 Streptococcus mitis
CTTTTCATTATAGGTCATATGGGACTTTTTTTCTACACAAAAATAGGCTCCATAAGATCTATAGGGGATTTACCCACTACAAATATTATAGAGCCTTTATTTTTCGATAATTTTGTGGGCAATCAACTGACGGTAACAAATTTGTTTATTGCTTTTAGCATCGCTGATAATCTGGAGGATAGTTTCAAGAGAAACACGACCAAGTTCTAGGCTATTGATATCGACATAGGCTGCCAAGTTGAGCTTGGGATTGACAGAGTCGAAGCTGAGAACAGGGACATCCAGCTGGTGCTTAGCGATGTAGTCACAGACTCCTTCAGCTAGGAGGCTATCAGTTGTGATGATAGCATCAATCATAGGATCGTGTTTAAACAAACGCTTACTGAATTGATAACCTTTTTCTTCTAGGAATTCGTTCGCAAAATAGGTCAAGTTACTATCAAGAGGCAGTTGGTACTGTTTGAGTGCTGACTCATAGCCTGTTAAACGGTCTTGTGTAACGAAGAGTTTCTTAGAACCTCCGATAAAGGCAATTCGTTTGCATCCTTTTTTGATGAAATATTCGGTTGCATCAAAACCAGCTTGGGCATTGTCATTATCGACAAGAGGGATAAAGGGTGAAATGGATTTTCCTAGAATGAGGAAGGGGAACTGTTCTTCAGCCACCAATTTGACCAAGGGATCTTCCTCTTCAGCATAAAGGAAAATCAAACCATCCACACGTTTACCGTAAACCATTTGTGAAATAGCTTTAAGGCGTTCTTTTTCATCTTTACCTGTTGCTATCTGAATGGCATAGTGGTTTTCAGATGCGACTTGAGAGATGCCACGTAGGACTGATGGAAAGAAAGGATTCTGGTAGAAGGCATCTGAGTCGTCAGGAAGGACCAAGCCGATAACTTGGGTATAACTGCTTACCAAACTACGAGCGTTGAGGTTGGGGTGGTAATTGAGCTCCTTCATAGCCTTGCGAACGCGTTTTTTTGTTTCGTCGCTAATGGTTGATTTGTTTTGAATAACACGGGTTACGGTTGAAGGTGAAACACCAGCAGCCTTGGCCACATCTTTAATCGTAACGGGCATAAAAATCTCCTATTTATGGTAATCTGGATCACGGAAATGCGTTTTATAAAAGATAGTGACCAGATACAGAACAAAAAGAATGTTTTGTACAGTAATCAGAGTTGTCATATTTTGGCCAAAGAGTCCCAAAATAAGCGTAATCAGAGTAGGTAATCCTAAACAGTTCAAGATAAAATGGTAGCACTCTTTAAAGGTCCTAAATGAAAAGAGGCGTGATTTCTTAGTGATATAAAGGAGAAGACTCGCTCCTAGAGATACGATAAAGAAATTCAAACCAAAGAGGAAGCTCGCACCGAGAACTAGGAAGAGACTGATATAGACACGATTCTGCTGGTACCAGTCTTTAGAAATAGCTTGGGTCAAGCTATCTTTACTTTTGAAACTCTCAGTCTCAATCGCTCGGTAAGAGATGCGTGTCAGCTCTTTACTTTCCTTGCTGATGACGAGCTCATTCGTATCGAAATGCAGTTGCAAGTCCTTAGGTAATTCCTTGCTTTGACTTGGACCGATCACAATAGAAGGTGCTTGACTAGCTGTTCCAGTATAAGTTAATTTGCCATCAACAATTGTAGCATGTTCGGAGAGATCCTGGACAACTTCATCTATCAATGGTTCATAGACATTATCGATAAAGGTTTCTAGCGGATAAGTCTCCTGCGAGCTGTTTTGGATGGCAATAGGTACCATAGATAAGCTGATAAGGAAGATACTGGTAAAGAGAAGCTGAAACCAGTTGAGCCCGAAACGTTTGGACAGGGGCTTACGAAATCCCCAAATACTTGAAAAATAGGAAAATGGATATGGAGTCATTTGTATCTTTCTAAAAGGTGTTTTCTATATGAGTATTATTATATAGAGAAATGTGCTTTATTTCAAGTCTAGGAGAAAAATTGCTTGTTGTAAGGATATTACTTACAGTAACAATCGCTAATACTCAATGAAAATCAAAGAGCAAACTAGGAAGCTAGCCGCAGGTTGCTCAAAACAGTGTTTTGAGGTTGCAGATGGAAGCTGACGTGGTTTGAAGAGGTTTTCGAAGAGTATAAAATGAAAAAGGGTGGCGGGGATATATTATCCCTTGTCGCCACCACTTGTAAGTCCTGAAACAAAGTTCTTTTGTAGGAAGAAGAAGAGAATACAGATTGGAAGGGCGATGAGGATAGCACCTGCTGAGAAGTAGGCAATCTTCATGTTTTTCACATTGCTAACGAAGGTTTGGAGACCTACGGCAACAGTAAAGTATTCTTTCTCACGAAGCAAGAAACTAGAGAGGATATAGTCTCCAAAAGGTCCCATGAAGGCCCAGAGAGCTTGTACGGCAACCATTGGGCGAACAAGTGGAAGAACAATTTGCCAGAAGCGGCGGAAGTGTCCTGCACCGTCTAGTTTTGCAGATTCGTCTAGAGACATTGGCACTGTATCGAAGTAGCCCTTCATGAGCCAAGCATTCATTGGGATACCACCACCAACGTAGAGGAAGATGAGGAACCAGCTGTGGTTAAGGGCGTTCAACATAAGTGCCATAACGAAGAAGGCTGTCAAAGCGGCCATTGTTGGAACCATTTGGATAATCAAGAAGAAGACCAAACTTTGTTTACGAGCCAAGAAGTTGTAACGGCTGTAAGCATAACCAGCAAGTACGATAATACTTGTTTGAACAGCCATAGTAATTAAGGCGATAATCAAAGTGTTGAGATACCAAGTACCGTACAAGGTTTCAGTGAAGAGGCCTTTAAAGTTATCAAAATTGAGGTCGATATTAGTATCGAGTTTAAAGGCCGCGACGTTACCTGCTTTAAAGGCTGACATGATGGTAATCAAAAGTGGATAGATAATCACGATTGATAGGCCAATTAAGTAGAGGTAAGTAAGGGTTTGAGTCAGTCTACGTTTGAGTTTAATTGAGTTATTCATCTTAGACGTCCTCCATATCAAATGCGTGTAGTTTCTTGAATGCGATCATAGAGATTGAGATGACAATGATAGAGATAATCAAGGTAACAGCTGCCGCCATTGAGTATTGAGGAGATGTACCTGTTGTCAAACGGTAGATCCATGAGATCAAGATATCGGTTGAACCAGCTCCACCTCCGACACTACCAGGTCCTCCACCATTGAAGAGGTACATGATAGAGAAGTTGTTAAAGTTGAAGGTGTATTGACTAATCAAAGTAGGTGCTGCAACAGCCAAGATCATTGGGAAAGTGATGTTGCGGAATTTTTGCCAAGCATTGGCACCGTCAATATAAGCTGCTTCGTAAAGGTCGTTAGGAATAGATTGCAAGATACCTAAAGTCAAAACGTAGATGTATGGGAATCCAAGCCAACCTTGCATCATAATCAAGGCAATTTTTGTCCAAGTTGGGTCTGTTTTCCAAGGAATAAGAGCACCATCAAGGAAAGGAAGAAATTTAGCCAAGATTGGCAAGACTTGAGTGTTGATGGCTCCGACACTATCGTTAAACATATTTGAGAATGTCAAGATAGTGATGAAGGCTGGGACAGCCCAAGGAAGAAGGAAAATAACACCAAAGATACGTTTTCCTTTGATAAATGGTTGGTTAGCAATGATAGCTGTGAAGATACCAATCACGATCTGTAAAGTTGAGGCAGATAAAGCCCAGATGATAGTCCAAGAAAGAACGGCACCGAAGGCAGAACGGAAGGTACTCAAACTCCAGATGTTCGTAAAGTTTGTCAAACCAACCCAGTCCAACAATTTGTTTGGTGGCAAGTGTTGGAAGTCGTAGTTGGTAAAGGCGATCATCAAGGTTACGATAACTGGGAAGATGATCGCAAAAGTCATGGCAACATAAGATGGAATGATCAAGAGGTAAGGGAAGCCATTTTCATAGATTCCTTTGACCATTTCTTTAAAGGTAAGTGCTACTGGTATGCCATTGTTAATGTGTTTGGCAGTTGTATGTGCATCTTTGATATTTGCGAAATAAAAGAGTACATAAACAACTACAAAGATTAAATGGAAGGCACCACGAATCAGCATAAAGAGGGAATTGTCACGACCTGGTTTGTCACCAAGAGTGATGAGATTACTCAATTCAGGGGCTGCAAGTGCTAGGAAGTAGAGGAGAAATACAAGGGTTACACCAAGGAAGATAAAACCTTTTGCTTTTTGTTTATTGTAAATCTGTCCTAACCCAGGAATGATAGACAGCAGGGCTGCTTTACTAGGTTGTTGCTTTTCCATAATAACTCCTTTCATAGGATACTGGTTTCTAATTAAAACCTAAACTATATATGTTTTCTATTGATAAATTCAAAGGGGGATTTGAATTCCACCCCCCTTGAACAAATTTTTTATTCACCAAATTTTTGTTTGATTGTTTCTTTGATCAATGTTACAGCGTCGTTAGCAGCTGTTTTCGCATCTTTCTTACCACTTACAGCATCAAAGAGCATATTTTTCGCTGGATCCCAAACTGCAGACATTTGAGAGATGTTTGGCATTGGTTGAGCGTTCTTGAACTGTTTGATAACAGCTGTTGTCAACTCATCATTTTTACCTTCAGCATATGTACGAGCTTCAGTGTTAGCTGGGATTTCGTTAGTTGTATCGTAGAAGGCTTTTTGTTCTTCAGTTGAAACAAGGAAGTCTACAAATTTTTGAGCGCCTTCAAGGTTCTTAGTGCTTGATGGGATAATCCAAGCTTTACCACCACCGAATGCAGCATATTCTTTTCCATTTGGAAGAGTTGGGATAGTTGCAACACCGTAGTTTACTTTAGCATCTTTAAAGGCTTGAGCTTTCCAAGGTCCGTCGATGATAGCAGCTGTTTTACCTTCTTGGAATTGAGTTTGGATTAAGTTGCCAGCACCTTCAGTATCTTGCATACCTTTAGGCCATTTTTCATACCAAGATTTAGCGTAGTTGATACCTGCGATAGAACCGTCGTTTGCAAGACCGATATCTTTAGCGTCTTTACCGTTTTGTCCGAATACGTAAGCACCGTTACCAGCAAGAAGTCCATATGCATAGTAGAAGTTTGTCCAGTCAGCTAGGAAAGCAGAAGTTTTTCCATCTTCTCCAGCGAAGGCATATTTGCTATCTTTAGCAAGGTTTTCTAAGTCAGCAAAAGTTTTTGGAGCTTCTTTTACCAAGTCTTTGTTGTAGTACATAACAAGTGACTCGATAACAGCAGGAGCACCGTAAACTTTACCATCAGCAGCTGTCACAAGAGATTTAGTTTTATCATCTGTTTTAGCACCGTCGCTCAATTTCACTTCTGAGAGTTGTCCGTCAGTACCAAGGCTACCTACACGGTCGTATGGAGCCATCATAACGTCAGCAGCTTGACCTGATTGGTTGTCAAGAGAAAGTTTGTCAAGCCCACCCATTTGGTCTCCTGTTTTGATGGTAACTTTTACGCCAGCTTCTTTTTCGTAAGCTTTTGCAGCTGATTCAGCAAAGGCTTTATATTGGTCTTCAACGTAGAAAGTGAGTTCTTTCGCTTCGGATGAACCAGAATCAGCAGGTTTATCAGCAGTTTTGCTTCCGCAAGCTACCAAAAGCAAGCTAGCAAGTGTAACAGTTCCAAGCACAGCAGCGCTCTTCATGAATTTAGATGACATAGTGTATTCCTCCTAAAGAATAACAAATTTTATAATGAGGAAACGCAAACGTTTTCCTTTATGGGACTAGTATAGCACAATCGGAAAGCGGTTGCAAGTGTTTTTTGTAAAAATTTTTTAAAAAATTGTGAAAAAAGTAAACGCTTCATCGTCATATAATAGTAGAAAATCCAAAAAATCCGTTTTGTTTTAAATTTAAAAAAAGTTGAGAAAACGATTGCCTAATTTACAAATGGAAACCAGAGAGGATTCTCGCTTTATTTTTGCTTAATGAGATAAGTGAAACCCTTATTCCTATTTTGTTTGTTGCCTGAAAGAATATATATACGAGTAAGAAGAAAAAATTTTTAAAAAATAATCAAAAAAGTTACTTAAAACCGCTTGCATTTATCGAGAAAATGAGCTATACTAGTAATAGCGCAAACGTTTGCGCTCATAAAAATGTAATATCTAACTATAAACACATGAGGTGCTTATTATGAAAAAACGTCAAAGTGGTGTGTTGATGCACATTTCTTCTCTTCCAGGGGCATACGGAATCGGATCATTTGGTAAAAGTGCTTACGACTTCGTTGATTTCTTGGTTCGCACAAAACAACGTTACTGGCAAATCCTTCCACTAGGAACAACTAGTTACGGAGACTCTCCTTACCAATCTTTCTCAGCCTTCGCAGGGAACACTCATTTTATCGATTTAGATATCTTGGTGGAACAAGGCTTGTTGCAAGCAAGTGACCTTGAAGGGGTTGACTTTGGTAGTGATGCGTCTGAAGTTGATTATGCGAAAATCTACTATGCACGTCGTCCTCTTTTAGAAAAAGCGGTAAAACGTTTCTTGGAAGTAGGAGATGTTAAAGATTTTGAGAAATTTGCTCAAGACAACCAATCATGGCTTGAACTCTTTGCAGAGTATATGGCTATCAAAGAGCATTTTGATAATCTTGCTTGGACTGAATGGCCAGATGCAGATGCTCGTGCTCGTAAAGCTTCAGCACTTGAAAGCTACCGTGAGCAATTGGCAGACAAGTTGGTTTACCACCGTGTGACTCAATACTTCTTCTTCCAACAATGGTTGAAATTGAAAGCTTACGCTAACGACAACCACATCGAAATCGTTGGGGACATGCCAATCTACGTAGCGGAAGATTCAAGCGATATGTGGGCAAATCCACATCTCTTCAAGACAGATGTCAACGGTAAGGCGACTTGCATCGCAGGATGCCCACCAGATGAATTTTCTGCAACTGGTCAGCTTTGGGGTAACCCAATCTATGACTGGGAAGCAATGGACAAAGACGGCTACAAATGGTGGATTGAACGCTTGCGTGAAAGCTTCAAAATCTACGACATCGTTCGTATTGACCACTTCCGTGGCTTCGAATCTTACTGGGAAATCCCTGCTGGTTCTGATACAGCAGCACCTGGTGAGTGGGTGAAAGGTCCTGGCTACAAGCTTTTTGCAGCCGTTAAGGAAGAACTTGGTGAGCTAAACATCATCGCAGAAGACCTTGGTTTCATGACAGACGAAGTTATCGAATTACGTGAACGTACTGGCTTCCCAGGAATGAAGATTCTTCAATTTGCTTTCAACCCAGAAGATGAAAGTATCGATAGCCCACACTTAGCACCTGCTAACTCAGTTATGTACACAGGAACACACGATAACAATACGGTCCTTGGTTGGTACCGTAACGAGATCGATGATGCGACTCGTGAGTACATGGCGCGCTACACTAACCGTAAAGAATACGAAACAGTGCCACATGCTATGCTTCGTACAGTCTTTTCATCAGTTAGCTTCATGGCAATTGCAACTATGCAAGATTTGCTAGAATTAGATGAGGCAGCTCGTATGAACTTCCCATCTACCCTTGGTGGAAACTGGTCTTGGCGTATGACTGACGATCAATTGACACCAGCTGTCGAGGAAGGCTTGCTTGACTTGACAACAATCTATCGCCGAATCAATGAAAATTTGGTAGAATTAAAGAAATAATACAATATCAGGAGACACCTTAAACATGTTATCACTACAAGAATTTGTACAAAATCGTTACAATAAAACCATTGCAGAATGTAGCAATGAAGAGCTTTACCTGGCTCTTCTTAACTACAGCAAGCTTGCAAGTAGCAAAAAACCAGTTAACACTGGTAAGAAAAAAGTTTACTACATCTCAGCTGAGTTCTTGATTGGTAAACTTTTGTCAAACAACTTGATCAACCTTGGTCTTTACGACGATGTCAAAAAAGAACTTGCAGCTGCAGGTAAAGATTTGATCGAAGTTGAAGAAGTTGAATTGGAACCATCTCTTGGTAATGGTGGTTTGGGACGTTTGGCTGCCTGCTTTATCGACTCAATTGCTACTCTTGGTTTGAACGGTGACGGTGTTGGTCTTAACTACCACTTTGGTCTATTCCAACAAGTTCTTAAAAACAACCAACAAGAAACAATTCCAAATGCATGGTTGACAGAGCAAAACTGGTTGGTTCGCTCAAGCCGTAGCTACCAAGTGCCATTTGCTCACTTCACATTGACATCAACTCTTTACGATATCGATGTACCTGGTTACAAGACAGAAACTAAGAACCGCTTGCGTTTGTTTGACTTGGATTCAGTTGATTCTTCAATCATTAAAGATGGTATCAACTTTGACAAGACAGATATCGCTCGCAACTTGACTCTTTTCCTTTACCCAGATGATAGTGACCGTCAAGGTGAATTGCTCCGTATCTTCCAACAATACTTCATGGTTTCAAACGGTGCGCAATTGATCATCGACGAAGCAATCGAAAAAGGAAGCAACTTGCATGACCTTGCTGATTACGCAGTTGTACAAATCAACGATACTCACCCATCAATGGTTATCCCTGAATTGATCCGTCTTTTGACTGCTCGTGGTATCGAACTTGATGAAGCAATCTCAATCGTTCGTAGCATGACTGCCTACACTAACCACACAATCCTTGCTGAAGCCCTTGAAAAATGGCCTCTTGAATTCTTGCAAGAAGTGGTTCCTCACTTGGTACCAATCATCGAAGAATTGGACCGTCGCGTGAAAGCAGAATACAAAGATCCAGCTGTTCAAATCATCGATGAGAGCGGACGTGTTCACATGGCTCACATGGATATCCACTACGGATACAGCGTTAACGGGGTTGCAGCACTTCACACTGAAATCTTGAAAAATTCTGAGTTGAAAGCCTTCTACGACCTTTACCCAGAAAAATTCAACAACAAAACAAACGGTATCACTTTCCGTCGTTGGCTCATGCATGCTAACCCAAGACTTTCTCACTACTTGGATGAGATTATTGGAGAAGGTTGGCACCATGAAGCAGATGAGCTTGAAAAACTCTTGTCTTATGAAGACAAAGCAGCTGTCAAAGAAAAATTGGAAAGCATCAAGGCACACAACAAACGTAAATTGGCTCGTCACTTGAAAGAACACCAAGGTGTGGAAATCAATACAAACTCTATCTTTGATATCCAAATCAAACGTCTTCACGAGTACAAACGCCAACAAATGAACGCTTTGTACGTGATCCACAAATACCTTGACATCAAAGCTGGTAACATCCCTGCTCGCCCAATCACAATCTTCTTTGGTGGTAAAGCAGCTCCAGCCTACACAATCGCTCAAGACATCATCCACTTGATCCTTTGCATGTCAGAAGTTATTGCTAACGATCCAGCAGTAGCTCCACACTTGCAAGTAGTTATGGTTGAAAACTACAACGTTACTGCAGCAAGCTTCCTTATCCCAGCATGTGATATCTCAGAACAAATCTCACTTGCTTCTAAAGAAGCTTCAGGTACTGGTAACATGAAATTCATGTTGAACGGAGCTTTGACTCTTGGTACTATGGACGGTGCTAACGTGGAAATCGCTGAGTTGGTTGGCGACGAAAACATCTACATCTTTGGTGAAGATTCAGAAACTGTTATCGACCTTTACGAAAAAGCAGCTTACAAATCAAGCGAATTCTACGCTCGTGAAGCTATCAAACCATTGGTTGACTTCATCGTTAGCGATGTAGTTCTTGCAGCTGGAAACAAAGAGCGCTTGGAACGTCTTTACAATGAATTGATCAACAAAGACTGGTTCATGACTCTTCTTGACTTGGAAGACTACATCAAAGTTAAAGAGCAAATGCTTGCTGACTACGAAGATCGTGACGCATGGTTGGATAAAGTTATCGTTAACATTTCTAAAGCAGGATTCTTCTCATCTGACCGTACAATCGCTCAGTATAACGAAGATATCTGGCACTTGAACTAATACTCTTCGAAAATCAAATTCAAACCACGTCAGCGTTGCCTTGCCGTACTCAAGTACAGCCTGCGGCTAGCTTCCTAGTTTGCTCTTTGATTTTCATTGAGTATAAGATACAAGATTTATACTAATACACTTTCCTATAAAGCGAATTTCGATTGAAATTCGCTTTTTTTGAATACTGTGGATTTGGGTCAATCTTGTCTTAGAAGAAGAGAAACCATAGACGTATTGAAGGTTTAACACTCTCTTTCAACCTCATGTTTCTTATTAGTTGATTACCTCATATCCCTTGTATTCGCTTACATAAAGTATTATAATATGATTATAGGAAAGAAGGTGTTCTTATGTGGAAAAAATATTTTTCAAAATATAAATGGACGGATTTATTTTGGATTCTATTTGTTATTTTAACATGCCTCTTGACGGGTAATAGTAATCTTTACCCCCTTACCCATCAAGAAATCTCTTATCATGGGTGCTTATCGGGAATTACACTTGCCTTATTTCACTTGCTATTTATTGATAAGTTTTTTATTTCGAATCGAAAATAAAGATTAGAGATTAGAATTATTAAATTTCAACTCTCTTCAGATAGATAGTTTAAAAATTGCAATTTAAAACCGCAGATCTTCTTGAAATGCGGTTTCTTTTTATGTGCCAATTACAGTGCTTTCCCAACCAGAATCTCCGCTTCAATGGTAATCTCTGTCAGTTGGCTCCAGTCAATCTTGCTCTGGTCGATGTGAAAGAGGAGAGGAGTCATACTGAGTAGGGCTTGGAGCTGCTCAGCTGTGATATTTTTAGTCAGAGAGGCAGTTTGACTAGATAGGATGGTAAAGTGTTCCTGGAAATGCTCCTTGATATCTTGGTTGGAATAGTCCTTGTTTGTCAGCTGGTCTTGTACCTTCTGACGGATTTCCTTGAGGTGATTTTTAGTTGGAATAACTTTTATCAAGATACCGTCTTTGGATAAAACGCGACGAAATTCTCCGTAATTGGCAGGTGAGAAGATATCAAGCAGGATATCCATGCTAGCGTCTTTTATAGGAAGACGAGCCAAGTCACCAACGAACCAGTTAACTGCCCAGTTGGGTTCACTCTTGGCAGCGATTTGGACGGAATCTTTGGAAATATCAAAGGCATAGAAGGTTTTGTTAGGATGACTTTCTTGGAGTTTGCGAGAATAGAATCCTTCGCCACAACCGATATCTAAAATTGTTTTGGAACTTTTTGAGTTTGAAAGTAAATCAGAGACGACCTCTAGAATAGCTTGATAAAAGCCGGCTTCTAGGATTTGTTGACGGTTTTGAAAATTTTTTTTGTCGTAGTTAGCAGATTGCTTGATTTGAGGGGCCAGATTGACATAGCCGAATTTCGCCAAGTCAAAAGAATGACGGTTGTAGCACTTGAAACTAGTCTCTAGCAGAGTCAGATTTTCTTGACAGATAGGACAGGCAAAGGCAGTCGCAGAAGCAAAACGCTGGAGTTTGGGTTTTAGGTTTGTATTCATAGTTTAAGTGTATCAAAAGAGGCAAATGAAAGCAACTTTAGGAATAAGTAGATGGGAGATTCAGTAGAAATAAAACTAATTCTCCAATTTATGAAATGACATTGCTTTTATATCGAAATTGCTATATAATAATGATAAGGAGGAAATAAGTATGTTAAAAGAAGTATTAAGCGTCGCAAAAGTTGCGAAAAAATCATCACTATTTTTGGGTGGTGTCGCATTTGGTACCCTTGGCTTGAAAATCTTAGCAAGTAAGGAAGCTAAAAAAGGTTATTCTAAAGCTTTGGCTAAGGCTTATAAGTTAAAAGACGAGCTAGATGCATCTGTTTCTGTTGTGAAGCAACATGGAGATGATGTCTTGCAAGATGCCAAATATTTGTACGAGCAAGAGAAAAAAGAAGAGCAATTAGATAGCCTTATAGGAGAATAATATGTCTTTTAAAGTGCTACATAGAGGATACCAACATATCCGACTATCATCTTCTTTTTCACTCACCTTGGATATTCAAGACTATCTTCGTTCCTTGGTGAGAGATGAAAAGGGGATTGAGTCTATCCAGTTTTACATGGATCAACAGCACTTTACTCTACGCATAAAAGAAGGCTTTTCTGTATTAGATAATGCAGAAGCCTTTTTAAAAAGAATTGATAAAGGGAAAGTTTCTGAGTTGATGACTCTTCCCATTCGTAGAGAAGAGAGTGCTTATTCTATTGTTTCAGGTGCAGCGATTAAGCGTATACTTTTTCGTAGTTTTGTGCCGTATCCTATTCGCTATATATGGACTTGTTATCAGGCTTTTGGCTATATTAGAGAAGCCTATCAAACACTAGCGCGTAAGGAACTAACGATGGAGGTCCTGGACTGTTCGGCGATTTTATTGTCCTTGTTTATGAACCAATCCAAGACAGCTAGCAATATCATGTTTATGCTTGATTTGGGGAATCATTTAGATCAGTGGTCCTTGAAAAAAACTGCAACAGATTTAGAACAAAGCCTTCTTGCAAAAGAGAGCGACGTATTCTTAGTACAGGGGGATATGGTCGTTAGTATCAAGAGTTCTGATGTTCAAATAGGAGATGTCTTGATTTTATCTCAAGGAAATGAAATTCTGTTTGATGGACAAGTAGTTTCAGGTTTAGGTATGGTCAACGAAAGTTCCTTGACGGGGGAGAGTTTTCCAGTTGAAAAAAGAGAGTCTGATTTGGTTTGTGCAAATACAGTATTAGAAACTGGAGAGTTACGCATTCATGTAACCGATAATCAGATGAACAGCCGGATTTTACAACTGATTGAGTTGATGAAGAAGTCTGAAGAAAACAAGAAAACGAAACAACGCTATTTCATCAAGATGGCGGACAAGGTCGTCAAATATAATTTCTTGGGGGCTGGGCTGACTTACCTATTGACAGGTTCTTTTTCTAAGGCTATTTCTTTCCTATTGGTCGATTTCTCCTGCGCTTTGAAAATTTCTACTCCTGTAGCTTATTTGACAGCTATCAAGGAGGGGTTGAACCGTGAAATGGTGATTAAGGATGGAGATGTTCTGGAGAAATACCTGGAAGTTGATACTTTCTTGTTTGATAAGACGGGAACAATCACAACTAGTTATCCTATAGTTGAAAAGGTGTTACCTTTTGGGGACTATAGTGAGGAAGATATTCTCAAAATCAGTGCCTGTCTTGAGGAACACATTTATCATCCTATTGCTAATGCTATCGTCAAGCAAGCTGAGATAGAGGGAATTGAACATGAGGAAATGCATGGGAAACTCCAATATATCGCAAGCAAGGGGATCAAATCTCATATAGATGGGCAACCAGTTCTTATTGGGAATTATGTTTTGATGCAGGATGAGCAGATTCATATCAGTTCGGAGCAAAATGCTTTAATTGAAGAGTACAAGAGTCACTACAATCTCTTATTCTTAGCTTATCAGAATGAATTGATTGGAATGTTCTGCATTCATACTCCTTTGAGAAAAGAAGCAAAAGCAGCCTTGGAGAAACTTAAGGCACAAGGGAAAAAATTGATTCTGGCAACAGGGGACACCCTGGTTAGAACAGAGGAATTAGTCAAAGATTTGCCCTTTGATCAGGTCTATACAGACTTGAAACCTGATGGGAAATTTGAGTTAGTAGAGGAACTGCAGAAAGCGGGTCACACTATTTTGATGGTTGGAGATGGATTGAATGACTCAGCAGCTCTAACCCTATCAGATATCGGTGTGGTGATGAATGAGAGTGCAGATATTTCTAAGCAGATGAGCGATATCTTATTGTTAGATAATCGCTTGGATTTCTTCCAAGAGTTGGATTGGCTATCATCATCTTTGCAAACCCTCATCAAGAAGAATATTCAAGATACCGTTGTCGTAAATAGTAGCTTGATTGGCTTTGGCTTGTTTAATTGGCTCAGTCCTTCAAATCTCTCTATCTTACATAATCTAACAACCTTGCGCATTGTACTGCGTAGTCTGTCTATTAAAAATAGATAGATGAGATTTATTAACAGCAAAAAGGAGTTACCTTTCTCGAGGATAACTCCTTTGTTTATAGATAAATGTTGAATAGTTTAGTAAGTCAAAACAAAGTATTTTTTCTTCCCACGACGGATAACAGTCAGTTCGTTCTCTAACTTATCTGCGTCACTCAAGACATAGTCAAGGTCTTGGATACGGTCGCCGTTGACGTAGATGGCTCCATTTTGAACATCTTCACGGGCTTGGCGTTTGGAATTCACCATACCAGATGACACGAGCAGTTCCACAATATTGTGATTTTCATCTGCTTGAACTTGGTAGTTTGGCACTCCACGAAGTCCTTGTTTGAGCTCTTTAACAGAAAGGTTTTTGATGTTTCCAGCAAAGAGTTGCTCAGTGATGTTGAGGGCTTCTTTGTAAGCTTCTTCTCCGTGAACCAGAGTCACGACTTCACGAGCCAGGACTTTTTGTGCCAAGCGTTCGTGTGGAGCTGCTTCAAACTGTTTGCGGATGTCTTCAATCTCATCAAGTGACAAGAAAGTAAAGATTTTCAAGAAGCGAACAGCGTCAGCATCCATCACATTCATCCAGAATTGGTACATTTCGTATGGAGAAGTCTTTTCAGGATTAAGCCAGACTGCGTTTCCTTCTGATTTACCAAATTTCTTACCAGTTGCATCTGTGATAAGCGGAACGGTGATAACGTGTCCAGTTTTGTCAGCCTTACGACGAAGTAATTCGGTACCAGCTGTCATATTTCCCCACTGGTCAGAACCACCGATTTGAAGCGTTACGTTGTGGTCTTGGTTAAGAACGAAGAAGTCGTAACCTTGCATGATTTGGTAGGCAAACTCAGTGTATGAAATTCCTGTTTCAATCCGTTTTTTCACAGACTCCTTGCTCATCATGTAGTTGACAGTAAAGTATTTTCCGATATCACGGAGGAAATCAATGAAGCTGATGCTGCCAAACCAGTCGTAGTTGTTGACCATGACAGCCTTGTTTTCCCCATTTTCAAAGTCAAGAAAGCGAGAAAGTTGTCTTTGGATAGACTTGACCCAGCCATCTACTGTGTCTTTTGTTTGGAGACTACGTTCAGCATCTTTGAAGGACGGATCTCCGATGAGACCTGTAGCACCGCCAACGAGCGCATAAGGTTTGTGACCTGCTAGTTGCAAGCGACGACTTGTCAAGATTGCGACAAGGTGGCCTAGGTGAAGGCTGTCAGCAGTTGGATCGTAGCCAGTATAATAAGAAACTTGACCTTCTTCTAGGGCTTTACGCAAAGCTTCTTCATCAGTCGTTTGAAAAATCAAACCACGCTCTTTTAGCTCATCAAAAATGTGCATGTGTCTTTTCTCCTTTTTAAAAATATTGTTTCTACCTATTGTATCACAAACTTGGGCAATAGCCTAGTAGAATAGGGAAGAAAGTGGCTATTTTATTGAAAGTTTACCTTTTATGGTATAATAGTTACAGTGAGGAAATCCATGCAAAATCAATTAAATGAATTAAAACAAAAAATGCTGGAATTTTTCCAGCTAGTAAAATCAAAAATAAATCATAAAAAATCAGAGAAAGTCTCAGAAGAGAAGCAGTCGGATGGGACAGGTGGGAAAGTTCTGGCTATCCTAGGTAGCATTTTAGTTGTTATCAAGGGAATTTTGAATACTCTCTTTATTCTAGGCTTTATCGGTGGGCTTTTTGGTGCTGGTGTAGCTCTTGGTTATGGAGTTGCTTTGTTTGACAAGGCCAAGGTTCCCCAATCGGAGGACTTGGTCAAGCAGGTTAAAAATATTTCTTCCATCTCAGAAATTGTTTACGCAGATGGGAGTGTCATTGCTTCTATCGAGAGCGACCTACTGCGAACTTCTGTTTCATCTGAGGAAATATCGGACAATCTCAAAAAGGCTATCGTTGCTACTGAGGATGAACATTTCCTTGAACATAATGGGGTTGTGCCAAAAGCTGTGATTCGGGCGGCTTTGGGAACCTTTGCAGGTTTGGGCTCATCTAGCGGGGGCTCGACCTTGACCCAACAGTTAATCAAACAACAAGTGGTTGGAGATGCTCCGACTTTAGCTCGTAAGGCTACAGAAATTGTTGATGCCCTTGCCTTGGAACGAAACATGAGTAAGGATGAAATCTTGACCACTTATCTCAATGTTGCTCCCTTTGGTCGAAATCATAAAGGACAGAATATTGCAGGTGCCCAGCAAGCTGCTGAAGGGATTTTCGGTATCGATGCCAACAAGCTGAGTATTCCCCAAGCCGCCTTCCTAGCAGGCTTGCCACAGAGTCCGATTACTTATTCCCCTTATGAAAATACTGGAGAGTTAAAGAGTGATGAAGACTTAGAGCTTGGTTTGAAGCGGGCTAAGGATGTTCTCTACAACATGTACCGTACGGGTGCTCTGACTCGGGAAGAATACGACCAGTACAAGGATTATAATCTCAAGCAAGATTTCTTGCCATCAGGAACTGTCAATGCTGTTTCGAGAGATTATCTCTACTTTACAGCTATGGCTGAAGCGACAGACCATATGTATGATTATTTAGTTCGACAGGACAATGTCTCTAGCCAAGAGTTGAAAAACGAGTCGATTCAAAAGGCTTATCATGAGCGAGCTGAGCAGGAACTAAGTAACGGTGGCTATAAAATCACTACAACGATCAATAAAAAAATCCATAACGCCATGCAAAATGCAGTTGCTAACTATGGTCGTTTGGTAGATGATTCGACTGGTCAGCCTGAAGTAGGGAATGTTTTGATGGACAATAAAACGGGAGCTGTTCTAGGCTTTGTTGGTGGTCGTAATTACCAGACTAACCAAAACAATCATGCCTTCGACACCAAGCGTTCGCCAGCCTCTACAACCAAGCCTTTGTTGGCCTACGGTATTGCCATTGACCAAGGTTTGATGGGAAGCGCTAGTATCTTGTCCAATTATCCGACAAAATTTTCTAATGGAAATCCTATCATGTATGTAAATAGTCCAGGTACGGGAATGATGACCCTGGGTGAAGCCTTGAACTATTCATGGAATATCCCAGCCTATTGGACCTATCGTATGCTTCGTGAGAAGGGTGTTGATGTCAAGGGCTACATGGAGAAAATGGGTTACGAGATTCCGGAGTACGGTATCGAAAGTCTGCCTATGGGTGGTGGGATTGAAGTCACAGTTGCCCAGCATACCAATGGTTATCAAACAATTGCTAATAACGGTGTTTATCATCAGAAACATGTGATTTCTAAGATTGAATCACCTGACGGTAGAGTAATCTATGAATTCCAAGACAAACCAGTTCAAGTGTACTCGAAGGCAACGGCAACAATTATGCAGAGTTTGCTTCGTGAGGTGATTTCATCTCGAATCACTTCAAGTTTCCAAACGGATTTGGCTTCTATCAATTCAAGCTTAGCTCGTGCAGACTGGATTGGTAAGACTGGTACAACCAATGAAGATGAAAACATGTGGCTCATGCTGTCAACACCAAGATTGACTCTAGGTGGTTGGCTAGGGCATGATGACAACCGCCCGATGGCTAAGGGGGCTGGGCATTATCGAAATGCCAAATATATGGCTTACTTGGTCAATGCTATCCAACAGGCTGAGCCTGGTGTTTGGGGCAATGAACGCTTTAATCTTGATTCTAGTGTGACCCAATCTCAGGTCCTCAGATCTACAGGACAGAAGCCAGGCAAAGTATCCGTTAATGGAAAAACAGTTGATCTTTCAGGTTCTACTGTAACGAGCTATTGGGCTAATAAGGCGGGAGCTCCTACAACAAGCTATCACTTTGCTATTGGAGGAAGTGAAGCAGATTATCAAAATGCTTGGTCAAGTATTATTGGTAGTTTCTCATCTACGCCAAGTTCAAGTAGTAGTTCTAGCAGTACATCAAGTTCATCATCTACACAACCAAATAGTAGAAGATAGGAAAGTGGCATTGATTGCCACTTTTTTCTTTTTTCCTTTCGTGTTACAATAAAGGTATGAATCAGTATCAGAAAAAGATTGTTAAAGGAACCATTTATTCGCTTCTATCCGGCTTAATTTGGGGAATCTGTGGGATTCTAGGAGAGTATTTCTTTACTCATTATCAGGTATCTTCTGGTTGGATTACCTCTATGCGTTTGACATTGGCAGGGAGTCTTGTTCTCATTTGGTCTGCAATGCAATTAAAATCGCAAGTGCTAGATATTTGGCGAGATAAGAAAAATTACCTGCCCTTTTTAGCCTATGCTATTTTGGGGATTTTTTCAGTTCAGTATTTTTTCTATCTCTGTGTAGAATACTCAAATGCTGCGACAGCAACTATTTTACAGTTTATTAGTCCAGTTTTTATCCTCTTTTACAATCGCTTAATTTATAAAAAACGAGCGTCAAAAAGTGCTATTCTTTATGTTTTGGTTGCCATGTTGGGTGTTTGCCTGATGGCGACAAAGGGAGATCTCTCTCAATTATCCATGACACCACTAGCACTTGTGACGGGTTTGCTGAGTGCCATGGGGGTCATGTTTAATGTTATCTTACCTCAACCTTTTGCTAAGCGTTATGGTTTTGTACCCACGGTTGGGTGGGGGATGATTTTGGCTGGTTTATTTAGCAATGTCCTCTCGCCGGTTTACCAGCTTTCCTTTACTCTGGATATTTGGAGTATCTTGATTTGCCTTATTATCGCTTTTTTAGGGACGGCTTTTGCCTTTTTCATTTCCATGAAGGCAGTATCCTTGGTTTCTCCTTTGGTGGTTTCTGTTATCAGTGCCAGTGAACCTCTCTCTTCTGCCCTTTTGAGTGTTTTATTTTTAGGCTTGGTAGTGGATTGGTCCCTTCTTCTAGCTATGGCCTTGATTATTTTACCTATGATTTTCCTATCGATAGAAGAAGCGAAAGAAAGTAAATAAAAAGTCTTTTCTTAATTCTAAAAGTGTGCTATACTAGAATAGTCAATAAAACACGGGGAGATAGTTGTGAAGAGTGTTTTTAGGTTGTATCGGTAGGGGCTTGCTTTTACCGACAGCACGTTTTATCTCACATCCCTAAAAATCATACCTAAAAACAAACAAAAAGGCTTCAAATTTGAGGCCTTTTTTGGTAGAATAGGTATCATTAAAATGAACTAGGAGGCGCCTATGACTGCTACAAAAATGAACGCTCAAGAAATTATCCAATTTATCGCCAATGCTGAAAAGAAAACCAGTGTTAAAGTAACCTTTGAGGGACAACTCGCAACTGCTGTACCTGGATCTGTTGTCAAGCTAGGGAATGTCCTATTCGGAGATTGGAAGGACGTGGCTCCGCTTCTCGATGGTTTGGTAGAAAATCAAGACTATGTTGTTGAGCAAGACGCTCGTAATTCTGCAGTTCCCTTGCTAGACAAACGTGCTATCAATGCTCGTATCGAGCCAGGTGCTATTATCCGTGATCAGGTTGAAATTGGTGACAATGCTGTTATCATGATGGGAGCCGTTATCAATATCGGTGCTGAAATTGGTGCAGGAACTATGATTGACATGGGGGCTATCCTTGGTGGCCGTGCTATCGTTGGGAAAAACAGTCACGTTGGTGCAGGTGCCGTTCTTGCAGGTGTGATTGAGCCAGCTAGCGCAGAACCAGTCCGTGTCGGAGACAATGTTCTTATCGGTGCCAATGCAGTGGTGATCGAAGGAGTTCAAATCGGCAGTGGTTCAGTTGTCGCTGCAGGAGCTATCGTTACCCAAGATGTTCCAGAAAACGTTGTGGTAGCAGGCGTTCCGGCTCGTATCATCAAAGAAATTGATGCCCAAACCCAACAAAAAACAGCGCTTGAGGATGCGCTTCGTACCTTGTAATTGTAAAAGTAAAAAAGAGGCGGAACCCTTTTTCCAGCCTCTTTCTGCTATATAGGAGGATAGATAGATGTTAGATTTGATTCAGACTCGACGAGATTTGCACCAGATTCCAGAGATTGGCTTGGAGGAGTTCAAGACACAGGCTTATTTGTTGGCTGTGATTGAGAAATTGACTTCGGGTAAGGACTTTGTTCAAGTTCGTACGTGGCGGACAGGGATTTTGGTCTATTTGCAGGGAAGCCAGCCGAAGCGGACCATTGGTTGGCGGACAGATATTGATGGCCTGCCTATTGTCGAACAAACGGGACTGCCTTTCGCCTCTCAACACCAAGGTCGCATGCATGCTTGTGGCCATGATTTTCATATGACTATTGCCTTGGGCTGTCTCGAGCACGCCCTTGAGGAGCAACCAAAGAATAATCTGCTTTTTCTGTTTCAGCCTGCTGAAGAAAATGAAGCGGGTGGTATGCTCATGTATGAGGATGGTGCTTTTGGAGACTGGTTGCCAGACCAGTTTTATGGTCTCCATGTTCGTCCAGATCTAAAGTTTGGACAGATTGCGACCAATAACCATACACTCTTTGCAGGGACTTGTGAGGTGAAGATTCGTTTCAAAGGGAAAGGTGGGCACGCAGCCTTCCCGCATGAGGCCAATGATGCCTTGGTGGCTGCTAGCTACTTTGTGACCCAAGTACAGTCAGTTGTTAGCCGCAATGTTAATCCAATCGAGGGAGCAGTGGTCACCTTTGGAGTGTTTCAAGCTGGAACAACCAACAATGTCATCACAGATACAGCCTTTTTACACGGAACCATTCGGGCCTTGACTCAGGACATGAGCCTCTTGGTACAAAAAAGAGTCAAGACAGTCGCAGAAGGTGTTGCAGCAGCCTTTGATATGGAAGTCGAAGTAGAACTCAAGCAAGGAGGCTACCTACCTGTTGAGAACAATCCAGCCTTGGCGCGTGAACTGATGGACTTTTTTGAAGAGAAAGACGGAATCGAGTTGATTGATATCGAGCCTGCTATGACTGGTGAGGACTTTGGTTATCTCCTTTCGAAGGTAGATGGCGTTATGTTTTGGCTGGGTATCGATAGTCCCTACGCCCTTCATCATCCTCAGATGAGTCCTAAGGAAGAAGCCATAGCCATTGGGGTAGATGCAGTCTCTAGTTTCTTAAAAAAGAAGGCAGCAGAGTAGAGGAATTGTCTATGAAAGCAGAACTACGCAAGAAAATTTTGCAAGAAATGAAGGCTCTATCTCAGGAGCAAAAACAGGCTATGGATCGAGTTTTAACTGAGCGTTTCTTACAACACCCTTTTTACCAAGAAGCCAAGACCATCGCAACCTATCTCTCCTTCCCTCATGAATTTCAAACGCAAGAACTGATTGAGCAGGCGCTGAAGGACGGCAAAAAGGTTCTGATACCCAAAACCTATCCCAAGGGGCGCATGGAATTTGTGGTCTATCATCCGCAGCAGTTGGCAAAAACTTCCTTTGGTTTACTGGAACCGCAAGGAGACTTGGAAGTGGTGGAACCGTCTCAGATTGATTTGATTCATGTTCCAGGGTTAGCTTTTACGACAGAAGGCTATCGGATCGGATATGGTGGAGGATACTACGACCGCTATCTGGAACATTTTGCTGGGTATACCATGAGTACAATCTACCCTTGTCAAATTCAGGAGTTTAACTCGGAAAACCATGATATTCCCGTCCAGGAGGTGCTAATAGATGAAGGAAATCTTTGATAAACGTTATCCTGTGACGAGTTTCTTCCTCTTAGTGACGGCCTTGGTATTTTTACTAATGTTGGTCACTGCAGGCGGAAACTTTGACAGGGCGGATACCTTATTTCAATTTGGAGCTATGTATGGGCCAGCTATTCGGCTCTTTCCCGAGCAGATTTGGCGTCTCTTTTCTGCCATTTTTGTTCATATTGGTTGGGAGCATTTCATTGTTAATATGCTTTCGCTTTATTATCTTGGTAGGCAAGTAGAGGAGATTTTCGGATCCAAGAAGTTTTTCTTTCTCTATCTTTTATCAGGAATGATGGGCAATCTCTTTGTTTTTGTATTTAGTCCCAAATCCTTAGCAGCAGGAGCCTCGACTTCTCTCTATGGGCTATTTGCTGCGATTATTGTTCTTCGCTATGCAACGCGTAATCCTTATATCCAGCAGTTGGGGCAATCCTATCTGACACTTTTTGTGGTTAACATTATTGGAAGTGTTCTGATTCCAGGAATCAGCCTAGCAGGCCATATCGGAGGTGCAGTCGGTGGAGCATTTCTAGCAGTTATCTTTCCAGTTCGAGGAGAAAGACGGATGTATAGCGCTAGTCAGAGACTGGTAGCGTTAGTGTTATTTGTAGGACTCGCAGTCTTACTTCTCTACAAGGGAATGGGGTTGTGAAGGTTTATAAGAATAGTTATGTAATAAAAAAGATAAGGCATTTTTAAACCTTATCTTTTTATGTTATTCCTTCTCAGCCAATTCTTTTCCCAGTTGGATGATGTAATCTTTCAAGTCATCTTTGACTTGTGGGTGTTTGAGGGCATAGTCAATAGATGTTTTCATAAAGCCAAACTTATCCCCAACGTCGTAACGAGCTCCTGTAAATTTGCGAGCGAAAACACGTTGTATTTTATTAAGTGTATCAATAGCGTCGGTAAGTTGGATTTCATTTCCAGCACCAGGAGCTTGATTTTCGAGGATTTCAAAAATTTCTGGTGTGAGCAGATAGCGTCCGATAATTGCCAAATCACTTGGAGCATCTTCTGGAGCCGGTTTTTCAACGAAAGTTTCGACACTGTAGAGACCATTAATCCCTTCACCCTGAGGAGCTATAACTCCATATGCTGAAACGTCTTCATGAGGGACAGGCATAACAGCAATTGTTGATGCGTGAGTCGTCTCGTAATCGTTCATCAATTGTTTTGTCAAAGGTATAGCGTTGTCATCTGTGATATCCATTAGGTCGTCACCCAGCATGACAACGAAGGGCTCATTCCCTACAAAAGCTTTGGCTTGTAAGACCGCATCTCCCAGACCACGAGGATGGCTTTGACGGATAAAGTGAAGGCGAATGCCAGTTGTTTCGTCTACCAATTTTAGCAAGTCATGTTTGCCTTTTTCTTTGAGGTTGTACTCAAGCTCAAAGTTTGAGTCAAAGTGGTCTTCAATAGAACGTTTTGATTTACCAGTGACAACCAGAATATCTTCAATACCTGATTTAAGAGCTTCTTCGACGATAAATTGGATAGTTGGTTTGTCCACAATTGGCAACATTTCTTTAGCAAGTGCTTTGGTTGCTGGTAAAAATCGAGTCCCGAGTCCAGCGGCAGGGATGACTGCCTTTCTAACTTTTGATGTCATAAAAATCCTTTCTTTAGAGGGTTAAGACCACTCATTTTCTGCTTTAAATTCATTGTTCATGATGTCATAAATAGCATCTTTGATATTGGTTCCGTGGTAGATAACTTGGTAAATGGCCTGTGTAATGGGCATATAGATTCCAAGTTCTTGCGCTAGTTCATAGGCTGCTCGAGTCGTTGAAATTCCTTCAATCACCATGCCCATATTGGCTTCGATATCAGCTAGAGATTCTCCACGACCAAGAGCATCTCCGGCTCTCCAGTTACGAGAGTGGATGGAGGTTCCTGTTACGATCAAGTCTCCTACACCAGACAAGCCACTATAGGTCAATGGACTGGCACCGAGTGCTACTCCTAAGCGGGTAATTTCTGCCAAGCCTCGAGCGATGATGGCTGCCTTGGCATTGTCACCAAATCCTAAACCATGTAAGGCTCCAGCACCGACAGCGATAATGTTTTTAAGAGCACCAGCGGTTTCGACCCCGATAACATCCGTATTGGTATAAAGTCGGAAGTAGTGATTACTAAATAGCTCCTGAACGTATTGAGCTGTTTGTAAATCTTTAGAAGCAGCAGTGATTAAAGTCAGGTCACGTACAATGGTTTCTTCCGCATGACTAGGTCCTGAAACAACGACAATATCACTTCGGAGATGTTCAGGAATTTCTTCTTCAAGGATGGTTGATAATCGTTTATGGCTATCAGGCTCTAATCCCTTTGATGCGTGCATGATGATAGCCTTATGGTCTAAGGTTTTTGCAACTTGTTGGGCAACAAGTCGTGTCACTTTTGTTGGGACAACAAACAAAATCGCATCTACATCTTTTAATGTCTCTGCTAAGTCAGTGTAGGCATTGATTTTGTCATCTAGAACGACATCTTTAAAGTAGTGCTTGTTAGTATGATAGGTATTAATTTCATTGATTTGCTCGGGAAGATTTCCCCAAATACGTACCTCGTGTCCATTGTCATTTAAGACTTGTGAAAGGGCAGTTCCCCAAGAACCAGGCCCCAAGACGGCGATGGTTTGTTTTTCCATGTTTTCCTCCTTGATAGAGTCCTTTCTCTTATTCTATCATATTCTGGAGGATTTTGCACTTGCATTGCTGGGGGAGTGGTTGCTTTGTTACTTGAAAAATATATAAAAACCGAGCCTAAGTATTAAACTCTTAGACTCGGTTTTTATATTCCTTAAAGAATAACTCGGTTTATTTCAATTGATCTGTAATGTCTTTTGATAGCAACATTCCCAGATGATAAGTTTTATTGATGTAAGCAATGACATCATTGATATTTTCAGTCGTGTGAATTTTCTCTTTGATATCAGTCCTAAATGTTTCATCCTTCAAAAGTTGTTCTTGGTAGAGTTTTTGCAGTCTCTCCTTCTCGTACTTATTGAGCAGAAAAAGGAACACCAAGCTAATTACAACGAGGATATAAGCATATTGGCTCATAGAATATCTCCCTGTATGATAAAGAAGTAGTAGTGAGTAGATTGAATTAGTGAAGCGCCTAACCAAATCCCTGATAGGGTTTGACATTCGTTGCTTAGATTGCCTTGCATTCTAGTGACTTGAAGATTGCCACCAGCCACTAAGCCAATTAATAGATTTGGTTGACCAATTTAGTGAGGCGTTTAGGCAAGTGTCTCTGGTTACGACGTAAAGAAACATAAATCGATAATATTTATGTTTCTTTACTAATGAAGTGCCTAGCCAAATTCCTGACAGGATTTGGCGTTAGTTACTTAGATTGCTTTGCAATCAAGTAACTTTGGCGATTTACATCTTCTCTGGCGCTTCTACTCCAAGCAAGCGAAGGGCTTCTTTGAGAACGACTGCGGTTGCGTAGCTGAGGGCTAGACGGCTGTCGCGTTCTGGACTTTCATCCAAGATACGTGTATGTGCATAGTATTTGTTGAAGGCTTGAGCTAGGCTAATTGCAAATTTAGCAATGATAGAAGGTTCAAAGTTATCCGCCGCACGGTTGATAATACGTGGGAAGTCTTGGATGAGTTTGATGATTTCCCAACTTTCAGCGTCATTCAAGCTATAGTTGCCAGCTGTTTCTGGTTTGAAATCCGCTTTACGTAAGATCGATTGGATACGAGCGTAGGCGTATTGAACATAAGGTCCAGTTTCACCCTCGAAAGATACCATAGCCTCTAGGTCAAAGTCATATCCGTTTGTACGGTCAGTTTTGAGGTCATAGAATTTAATGGCTCCAACCCCAACAGCATGCGCTACTTGGTCTTTATTTTCAAGTTCAGGATTTTTAGCTTCAATTTGGGCTTTTGCACGGCTAACAGCCTCTGCAACTGTAGGCTCTAGCAGGATGACATTCCCTTTACGAGTAGAGAGTTTTTTCCCTTCTTTTGTAACCAAACCAAAAGGAACGTGAGTAATATCGTCACTCCAATCGTAGCCCATTTCTTGCAAGACAGCTTTGAGCTGTTTAAAGTGGGCAGATTGCTCTTGACCAACGACGTAGATAGATTTAGCAAATTGGTATTCGTTTTTACGGTAAAGAGCTGCAGCCAAGTCACGTGTGATATATAGAGTTGCTCCGTCAGATTTCTTGATGAGGGCTGGATGTTCAATTCCATATTTCTCAAGGTTGACAACTTGGGCCCCTTCTGATTCAACAAGAAGGCCTTTTTCAGAAAGAATGTCTACGACTGCATCCATCTTATCGTTGTAGAAGGCTTCTCCATTGTAGCTGTCAAATTCGACTTGCAATTCATTGTAAAGGCGGTTAAATTCCACTAAACTTTCATCACGGAACCATTGCCAAAGAGCGAGAGCTTCCTCGTCTCCATTTTCAAGTTTACGGAACCATTCGCGTGCTTCTTCATCCAAGCTAGGGTCATTTTCAGCTTCAGCGTTGATACGGATATAGAGCTTAAGAAGTTCATCAATTGGATGAGCTTTTACAGCTTCTTCGTCTCCCCATTTTTTATAGGCAACAATCAGCATCCCAAACTGTTTACCCCAGTCTCCCAAGTGGTTGACTTTGACAGTTTGATAACCGATTTTTTGGAAAATATGTGACAAGCTATCTCCGATAACAGTTGAGCGTAGGTGACCGATAGAAAATGGTTTAGCGATATTAGGACTAGACATGTCGATCACAACATTTTCTTGTTTACCAATATGTTGGTCAGCATAGTGTTCTTTTTCAGTGATAACAGCTTGCAATACTTGAGCAGAAATGGCAGATTTATCAAGGAAAAAGTTAACGTAAGGTCCTGTTGCGACAACCTTTTCAAAGGCTTGACTGTTAATTTTTTCAGCCAGTTCAGCCGCAATCATTTGTGGTGCTTTACGCTCGACTTTTGCAAGAGAAAAAGCAGGGAAAGCGATGTCTCCCATTTCTGAGTTTTTAGGGGTTTCCAGTAAATTTAAAATAGCCTCTTGGTCCAGGCTATCAATGATGCTAGCCAATTCACTAGCAATCAATTCTTTTGTATTCATTAAGAGCTCCTTTTTGGACTTTTCTACTATTTTATCACAATTTTAAAGAAAGAAGAAAAAATTTTTGAAATCTCCTATTTTTTTGGTATAATATAGTTATAAAATTAGTTATAAATATGCATATAAGAGGATTTTATGAGAAAAAGAGATCGACATCAGTTAATAAAAAAAATGATTACTGAGGAGAAATTAAGTACACAAAAAGAAATTCAAGATCGGTTGGAGGCGCACAATGTCTTTGTGACGCAGACAACCCTGTCTCGTGATTTGCGCGAAATCGGCTTGACCAAGGTCAAGAAAAATGATATGGTGTATTATGTACTAGCAAATGAGACAGAAAAGATTGATTTGGTAGAGTTTTTGTCTCATCATTTAGAAGGCGTTGCAAGAGCAGAGTTTACCTTGGTGCTTCATACCAAATTGGGAGAAGCCTCTGTTTTGGCCAATATTGTAGATGCAAACAAGGATGAATGGATTTTAGGAACAGTTGCTGGTGCCAATACCTTATTGGTCATTTGTCGAGACCAGCACGTTGCCAAACTCATGGAAGATCGTTTGCTAGATTTGATGAAAGATAAGTAAGGTCTTGGGAGTTGCTCTCAAGACTTATTTTTGACAAGGAGATACGGAAAATGGCGACAGAAAAGCTATCACCCGGCATGCAACAGTATGTGGATATTAAAAAGCAATATCCAGATGCTTTTTTGCTCTTTCGGATGGGTGATTTTTATGAATTGTTTTATGAGGATGCGGTCAATGCTGCGCAGATTCTGGAAATTTCCTTAACGAGTCGCAACAAGAATGCGGACAATCCGATTCCTATGGCGGGGGTTCCTTATCATTCTGCCCAACAGTATATCGATGTGTTGATTGAGCAGGGTTATAAGGTAGCTATTGCAGAGCAGATGGAAGATCCTAAGCAAGCGGTTGGGGTTGTTAAACGAGAGGTTGTTCAGGTCATTACACCCGGGACAGTAGTCGATAGCACTAAGCCGGACAGTCAGAACAATTTCTTGGTTGCCGTAGATCGTGATGGTAGTCAGTTTGGGCTAGCTTATATGGATTTGGTGACTGGTGACTTTTATGTGACAGGTCTTTTGGATTTCACGCTGGTTTGTGGGGAAATTCGTAATCTCAAGGCTCGAGAAGTGGTGCTGGGTTATGATTTGTCTGATGCAGAAGAACAGATTCTCAGTCGCCAGATGAATCTAGTGCTTTCCTATGAAAAAGAAGGCTTTGAGGACCTTCGTTTACTGGATTCACGATTAGCAGCGGTGGAGCAAGCGGCATCTAGTAAACTGCTTCAGTATGTTCATCGGACTCAGATGAGGGAATTGAACCACCTCAAGCCTGTTATCCGCTATGAAATCAAGGATTTCTTGCAGATGGATTATGCGACCAAGGCTAGTCTGGATTTGGTTGAGAATGCCCGTTCAGGCAAGAAGCAAGGCAGTCTTTTCTGGCTTTTGGATGAAACCAAAACAGCTATGGGTATGCGGCTCTTGCGTTCTTGGATTCATCGCCCCTTGATTGATAAGGAGCGAATCGTCCAACGTCAGGAAGTGGTGCAGGTCTTTCTCGACCATTTCTTTGAGCGCAGTGATTTGACAGACAGTCTCAAGGGTGTTTATGATATCGAACGCTTGGCTAGTCGGGTTTCTTTTGGCAAAACAAATCCCAAGGATCTCTTGCAGTTGGCGACCACCTTGTCTAGTGTGCCACTGATTCGTGCGATTTTAGAAGGGATGGAGCAACCTGCTCTAGCTTATCTCATCGAACAACTGGATGGAATCCCTGAGTTGGAGAGTTTGATTAGCGTAGCGATTGCTCCTGAAGCTCCCCATGTGATTACAGAAGGTGGTATTATCCGCACTGGATTTGATGAGACTTTAGACAAGTACCGTCGCGTTCTCAGAGAAGGGACTAGCTGGATTGCTGAGATTGAGGCCAAGGAGAGAGAAAACTCTGGCATCAGCACGCTCAAGATTGACTATAATAAAAAGGATGGCTACTATTTCCATGTGACCAATTCACAACTGGGGAATGTGCCAGCCCATTTTTTCCGCAAGGCGACGCTGAAAAACTCAGAACGTTTTGGAACCGAGGAATTAGCTCGTATCGAGGGAGATATGCTTGAGGCGCGTGAGAAGTCAGCTAATCTAGAGTACGAAATTTTTATGCGCATTCGTGAAGAGGTCAGCAAGTACATCCAACGTTTACAAGCTCTAGCCCAAGGAATTGCGACAGTTGATGTCCTGCAAAGTTTGGCGGTTGTGGCTGAAACCCAGCATTTGATTCGACCTGAGTTTGGAGATGATTCGTGGATTGATATCCAGAAAGGGCGCCATGCTGTCGTTGAAAAGGTCATGGGGGCTCAGACCTATATTCCCAATACGATTCAGATGGCAGAAGATACCAGTATTCAACTGATTACAGGGCCCAACATGAGCGGGAAGTCAACCTATATGCGTCAGTTAGCCATGACGGCGATTATGGCCCAGATGGGTTCCTATGTACCGGCAGAAAGTGCCCATTTACCGATTTTTGATGCGATCTTTACCCGTATCGGAGCAGCCGATGATTTGGTTTCAGGCCAATCAACCTTCATGGTGGAGATGATGGAGGCTAACAATGCCATTTCGCATGCGACCAAGAACTCTCTCATTCTCTTTGATGAATTGGGACGGGGAACTGCAACTTATGACGGGATGGCTCTTGCTCAGTCTATCATCGAATACATCCATGAGCATATTGGAGCCAAGACCCTCTTTGCGACCCACTACCATGAGTTGACTAGTCTGGAGTCTAGTTTACAACACTTGGTCAATGTCCACGTGGCAACCTTGGAGCAGGATGGGCAGGTCACCTTCCTTCACAAGATCGAACCAGGACCAGCTGATAAATCCTATGGTATCCATGTTGCCAAGATTGCTGGTTTACCGGCTGATCTTTTAGCAAGGGCGGATAAGATTTTGACTCAGTTAGAGAATCAAGGTACAGAAAGTCCAGTTCCTATGAGACAAACAAGTGCTGTCACAGAACAGATTTCACTATTTGATACGGCAGAAGAGCATCCTATCCTAGAAGAATTAGCTAAATTGGATATTTACAACATGACACCTATGCAGGCTATGAATGTTTTGGTTGAGTTAAAACAGAAACTATAAAGTCAAGACTTGCTAGTCATTCTAGCTGTATCAAGGAGACTTCTTTGACAAGTTCCCACTTTTTTGCTAGAATAACATCACACAAACAGAATGAGAAGGAGCTGACGCATTGTCGCTCCCTTTTGTCTATTTTTTAAGGAGAAAGTATGCTGATTCAGAAAATAAAAACCTACAAGTGGCAGGCCTTAGCTTCGCTCCTGATGACAGGCTTGATGGTTGCTAGTTCACTTTTGCAACCGCGTTACCTGCAGGAAGTGTTAGACGCCCTCCTTGCTGGGAAATATGAAGCCATTTATAGTATAGGGGCTTGGTTGATTGGTGTGGCCGTGGTCGGTCTGGTTGCTGGTGGTCTCAATGTTGTCCTTGCAGCCTATATTGCACAAGGAGTTTCATCCGACCTTCGGGAGGACGCCTTCCGTAAAATCCAAACCTTTTCTTATGCCAATATTGAACAATTTAATACGGGAAATCTAGTCGTTCGCATGACAAATGACATCAACCAGATTCAGAACGTCGTCATGATGACCTTCCAAATTCTTTTCAGGCTTCCCTTCTTGTTCATCGGTTCGTTTATCCTTGCGGTTCAAACTTTACCATCTCTGTGGTGGGTGATTGTTCTCATGGTGATCTTAATTTTTGGTTTGACTGCTGTCATGATGGGAATGATGGGGCCTCGTTTTGCCAAGTTTCAAACCCTTCTTGAGCGCATCAATGCCATTGCCAAGGAAAATTTGCGTGGCGTTCGCGTGGTCAAGTCCTTTGTCCAAGAAAAAGAGCAGTTTGCTAAGTTTACGGAGGTTTCAGACGAGCTTCTCGGTCAAAATCTTTACATCGGTTATGCCTTTTCAGTAGTGGAACCTTTCATGATGTTGGTCGGTTATGGGGCAGTATTCCTCTCTATCTGGCTAGTTGCTGGGATGGTTCAGTCGAATCCGTCAGTTGTTGGTTCCATTGCTTCCTTTGTCAATTACCTAAGCCAGATTATCTTTACCATTGTTATGGTTGGATTTTTGGGAAATTCTGTCAGTCGTGCTATGATTTCTATGCGTCGTATTCGAGAAATTCTGGATGCAGAGCCAGCCATGACCTTCAAGGATGTCCCAGATGAAGAGTTGGTCGGAAGTCTTAGCTTTGAAAATGTGACCTTTACCTATCCAACGGACAAGGAACCGATGCTGAAAGATGTGAGCTTTACTATTGAACCTGGTCAAATGGTTGGTGTAGTTGGAGCGACTGGTGCAGGAAAATCAACCTTGGCTCAATTGATTCCACGTCTCTTTGACCCACAGGGAGGGGCTATCAAAATCGGAGGCAAGGATATTCGAGAAGTGAGTGAAGGAACCCTGCGTAAAACTGTTTCTATCGTTCTTCAACGTGCCATTCTCTTTAGTGGAACGATTGCAGATAACTTGAGACAGGGTAAGGGAGATGCTACTCTATTTGAAATGGAGCGCGCAGCAAATATTGCCCAAGCCAGTGAATTCATTCATCGTATGGAGAAAACCTTTGAAAGTCCAGTTGAGGAACGGGGAACCAATTTCTCAGGTGGGCAAAAGCAAAGGATGTCGATTGCGCGTGGGATTGTCAGCAATCCACGTATTCTGATTTTTGACGATTCGACCTCGGCCTTGGATGCCAAGTCAGAGCGCCTAGTGCAAGAAGCCTTGAATAAGGACTTGAAGGGGACGACAACCATTATCATCGCGCAAAAGATTAGCTCGGTTGTCCATGCAGATAAAATCTTGGTTCTAGATCAAGGGCGATTGATTGGTCAAGGCACGCATGCAGACTTGGTTGCCAACAATGCCGTTTACCGTGAAATCTATGAAACGCAGAAAGGAAAGGAGGAGTAATATGAAGACAGTTCAATTTTTTTGGAATTATTTTAAAGTCTATAAGCTATCATTTGTAGTTGTTATCCTGATGATTGTTCTGGCAACTCTTGCCCAAGCCCTCTTTCCGGTATTTTCTGGACAAGCAGTAACGCAGCTAGCTAATTTAGTTCAAGCTTATCAAGATGGCAATCCAGAACTTGTTTGGCAAAGTCTATCAGGAATCATGGTCAATCTTGGTCTGCTGGTTTTGGTTCTATTTATCTCTAGTGTGATATACATGTGTCTTATGACGCGCGTGATTGCAGAGTCGACCAACGAGATGCGCAAAGGCCTCTTCGGTAAGCTTGCTCGCTTGACGGTTTCTTTCTTTGACCGCCGACAAGATGGCGATATCTTATCTCGTTTTACCAGTGATTTGGATAATATCCTCCAAGCCTTTAACGAAAGCTTGATTCAGGTCATGAGCAATGTTGTTTTATACATTGGTCTGATTCTTGTCATGTTTTCGAGAAATGTGACGCTGGCCCTCATCACCATTGCCAGCACACCAGTTGCCTTCCTCATGCTGATTTTCATCGTAAAAATGGCACGCAAATACACCAACCTCCAGCAGAAAGAGGTAGGGAAGCTCAACGCCTATATGGATGAGAGTATTTCAGGCCAAAAAGCTGTCATTGTGCAAGGTATTCAAGAGGATATGATGGCAGGATTTCTTGAACAAAATGAGCGCGTGCGCAAGGCAACCTTTAAAGGAAGGATGTTCTCAGGAATTCTTTTCCCTGTCATGAATGGCATGAGTCTGGTTAATACAGCCATCGTCATCTTTGCTGGTTCAGCTGTACTTTTGAATGATAAGTCTATTGAAACTAGTACAGCCCTAGGTCTGATTATTATGTTTGCCCAATTTTCACAGCAGTACTACCAGCCTATTATCCAAGTTGCAGCTAGTTGGGGAAGCCTTCAGTTAGCCTTTACTGGGGCTGAACGGATTCAGGAAATGTTTGACGCAGAGGAAGAAATCCGACCTGAAAAGGCTCCAATCTTCACTAAGTTGCAAGAAGGTGTTGAAATCAGTCATATTGATTTTTCATACTTGCCTGATAAACCTATTTTGAAAGATGTTAGCATTTCTGCCCCTAAAGGCCAGATGACAGCAGTTGTTGGTCCGACAGGGTCAGGGAAAACGACTATTATGAACCTCATCAATCGCTTTTATGATGTTAATGCTGGTGGGATTTATTTTGACGGCAAAGATATCCGTGACTACGACTTGGATAGTCTCAGGAGCAAGGTGGGAATTGTTTTGCAGGATTCGGTCTTATTTAGCGGAACGATTCGAGACAATATCCGTTTCGGTGTGCCAGATGCTAGTCAAGAAATGGTTGAGGCAGCAGCCAAGGCAACCCACATTCACGACTATATCGAAAGCTTACCTGATAAGTACGATACTCTTATAGATGATGACCAGAGCATCTTTTCAACAGGACAGAAACAATTGATTTCTATCGCTCGAACCCTGATGACAGATCCAGAAGTTCTCATTCTAGATGAAGCCACTTCGAACGTAGATACAGTGACAGAAAGTAAGATTCAGCATGCCATGGAGGCGGTTGTAGCAGGCAGAACCAGTTTCGTCATTGCCCACCGTTTGAAGACCATCCTCAATGCTGATCAGATTATTGTCCTTAAAGATGGAGAAGTCATTGAACGCGGTAACCACCATGAACTCTTGAAACTAGGTGGCTTCTATTCAGAACTCTATCACAATCAATTTGTTTTCGAATAAGAAAGAAGTTGTCCTATGTGGGCAGCTTTTTCTTATCCATAAAAAATATTTATCACGGACTTTAAAAAAACATATTAGACGAAAGGCATTTTGAGTGATATGATAGGACTATCGTTATACTCAATGAAAATCAAAGAGCAAACTAGGAAGCTAGCCGCAGGCTGTACTTGAGTACGGCAAGGTGACGCTGACGTGGTTTGAATTTGATTTTCGAAGAGTATTAACATTCGAAAGGAGAGACATCATGACTAGAACGGTTGTAGGAGTTGCTGCAAATCTATGTCCTGTAGACGCGGAAGGAAAAAACATTCATTCATCTGTATCTTGTAGATTCGCAGAGAGCATTCGTCAAGTCGGTGGTCTCCCTCTAGTTATTCCTGTCGGTGATGAGTCAGTTGTACGCGATTATGTGGAAATGATTGACAAACTTATCTTGACAGGCGGTCAAAATGTCCATCCTCAGTTTTATGGAGAGAAAAAGACTATCGAGAGTGATGATTACAATCTAGTGCGCGATGAGTTTGAATTGGCCCTCTTGAAAGAAGCGCTTCGTCAGAATAAACCAATTATGGCAATCTGTCGTGGCGTTCAGCTTGTCAACGTTGCCTTTGGTGGGACACTCAATCAGGATATTGAAGGTCATTGGCAAGGTCTACCTTTTGGGACTTCACATTCTATTGAGACAGTGGATGGCAGTGTAGTGTCTAAATTATTTGGTAAAGAAAGTCAGGTTAACTCAGTACATCGTCAGAGTATTAAAGACTTGGCACCCAATTTCCGCGTGACGGCTGTGGATCCACGTGATCAAACTGTTGAAGCAATCGAATCTATTGATGAGCACCGTATTATTGGTCTCCAGTGGCATCCAGAATTCTTGGTCAATGAAGAAGATGGCAACTTAGAATTATTTGAGTATTTATTGAATGAATTATAACGACTGGAAACCTAGTCGTTTTTTTGTCTTATTTCGTTCAAATTTTAATATTGTAACATTTTTTACGCAAATGTTTAAATTATGATAAAATTTGGAAAAATTCAGTATAAAAACTTGAAAAAATCTAAGGTAAGGGTTATGATAGAAGAGAAGAAATTTTGGAGGAATATTATGTCACATATTAAATTTGATTATTCAAAAGTATTAGATAAATTTGTTGCACCACATGAACTAGATTATATGCAGCCTCAAGTGACTGCAGCAGATTCTGCTCTGCGAAATGGTACAGGTCCTGGGGCAGAAATGACTGGCTGGTTGAACTTACCTGAAGAATATGACAAAGATGAATTTGCTCGTATTCAAAAGGCTGCTGCTAAAATCCAATCTGATAGTGAGGTATTGATCGTAATCGGTATTGGTGGTTCCTATTTAGGAGCTCGTGCAGCTATTGATTTCTTGAATAATTCATTTGTAAACTTGCAAAGAAAGGAAGAACGCAAGGCACCTCAGATCCTCTATGCTGGAAACTCTATCTCTTCAAGCTATTTGGCTGATTTGGTAGACTATGTATCAGACAAAGATTTCTCAGTAAACGTGATTTCTAAATCAGGTACAACAACTGAACCGGCTATTGCTTTCCGTGTCTTCAAAGAACTCTTGGTTAAGAAGTACGGTCAAGAAGAAGCTAACCAACGTATCTACGCAACTACAGACCGCGCTAAAGGTGCAGTTAAGGTTGAAGCAGATGCTAATGGCTGGGATACTTTTGTAGTGCCTGATAGTGTAGGTGGTCGTTTTACAGTATTGACAGCAGTGGGGCTCTTGCCAATCGCAGCTGCAGGAGCTGATATCAGCAAGTTAATGGAAGGAGCAAATGCTGCTCGCAAGGCTTATGCTTCTGATAAGTTGGCTGAAAATGAAGCATATCAATATGCAGTTGTACGCAATATCTTGTACCGTAAAGGTTATCTGACAGAAGTTCTAGCTAACTATGAACCATCTCTGCAATACTTCTCTGAGTGGTGGAAGCAACTGGCTGGTGAGTCAGAAGGGAAAGACCAAAAAGGGATTTATCCAACTTCAGCTAACTTCTCAACAGACTTGCACTCTCTGGGACAATTTATCCAGGAAGGTACCCGTATCCTCTTTGAAACAGTTATCCGTGTAGATAAACCTCGCAAAAATGTGCTGATTCCTGAATTGGCAGAAGACTTGGACGGTCTTGGCTACTTGCAAGGAAAAGATGTTGACTTTGTCAATAAAAAAGCTACAGATGGAGTGCTGTTAGCACACACTGATGGTGGAGTTCCAAATATGTTTGTGACACTGCCTGAGCAAGATGAGTTCACTTTGGGCTACACTATTTACTTCTTTGAGTTGGCTATTGCTCTTTCTGGCTACCTGAATGGTATCAATCCATTTGACCAGCCTGGAGTTGAAGCTTATAAGAAAAACATGTTTGCTCTTCTTGGGAAACCAGGCTTTGAAGAGCTGGGTGCTGAGTTGAATGCACGCCTTTGATTCTCATATGCTTTGAGTTCATTTAGAATATAAAAAGATCCACAAGTTCATTTCTTGTGGATTTTTAGTACAAGCCTCTTAATTAGTTTATTATTTTTTTTAAAAGTGTAAAAAAGAGTGTCTTAATTCTTTTATGAAAGCGCTGTATAATTGCCTTGTAAATAAAATTTGAGAGGTATCAAAATGAATGATTGGTTAAACATAAAAGGCAAAACAGTTCTTGTGACTGGCGCGTCATCTGGGATCGGTAAGGCAATCGTTGAAGAATTGCTGGAATTAGGAGTCAATGTAGCGAATTTTGATCTTAGCGACAACGATTTGCGTCACCCGAATCTATTATTTGTAAAAGTTGATGTAACTTCTCGCTCTGAAGTAGAAGAGGGTGTTGCCAAAATAGTTGAAAGATTTGGCAATATTGATGCAGTGGTCAATAATGCAGGGATTAATATCCCTAGATTATTAATCGATGCAGAAAATCCTAAAGGTCCTTACGAATTGGACGATGAGACGTTCGAAAAAGTAACGATGATTAATCAAAAAGGTTTGTATCTGGTTAGTCAGGCAGTGGGACGTATTTTAGTGAAAAATGGAAAAGGTGTAATTGTGAACATGGCTTCAGAAGCAGGCTTGGAAGGTTCTGAAGGACAAAGTGCCTATGCTGCCACAAAAGCAGCAGTCTATAGTTACACTCGTTCATGGGCAAAAGAGCTGGGTAAGCATGGTGTACGTGTGGTTGGAATTGCTCCAGGAATTATGGAAGCTACGGGACTTCGAACTCTTTCTTATGAGGAAGCTCTTGCTTATACCCGTGGAAAGACGGTAGAAGATATTCGAGCTGGTTATGCTTCAACTTCAACAACTCCTTTGGGACGAAGTGGTAAACTACGGGAAGTAGCTGACCTTGTAGCATTCTATATTTCAGACCGTTCTAGCTATATAACTGGAGTCACTACAAATATTGCCGGGGGGAAAACTCGCGGTTAAAAAAATGAAGGTGAGGAAGAGAGTTGACCATAGTAAATCGATGGTATAACATTTTAGAAAAAATGGTCTCACAGCCAACTTATTCCTTGGTAGATATGCGCTCAGAGCTGGATATTAGTATGCAAACCTTGCAAAAGAGTATCCAACAATTAAATGATGTTTTGGCTCCGAGTATCCAGATTATCTCACAAGATGATAAGTTAATGTTAGAGGTGTATGACTATACTGAGTTGGAAAGGATTTTATCTGGTAGTTTAAAACGGGAGAGTGACTTCAATTCTTCCAGTAAAAGAATTGCCTATTTACTAAAACGTTTAATTAAGTCAACCTCCCCTCTTCTTATTGACGACTTGGCTGAGGAGGCAGGTGTTAGTAGAAGTACCCTTAATAAGGATTTAAAACAAGTAAAATCTTTGGCAGAGAGTTACTCTATCACTATTTCAGGAAAGCCCAACCGTGGGCTGGAGGTCTTGGGGTCCGAGCTGAATTTGCGCTTGCTCTATATTCACCAAGTGGCCCCTTACTTTGAAGGAAAGACACTCACCGAGGCAACATCTTCTTTTCTGGAGACGCTACTCCAGGAGTATAAAATCCCGAAAGAAACAAAGGAACTCCTTCGAAAGACAATTTCAATTATGGTGGAGCGTATTTATGCATCTAGGGTGTTGAGTTGCCCTATTCCTTACTATAGGAATGATTTAACAGAGACACCTTTGGTTGAAAAATTAATCTATCATATTGAGATGACTTATAAGATTTCCCTCAGTCAGTTTGAAATAGACTTTTTGTGTTTTCCGTTTAATATCCGTTTTATTGACACTTTAAGCAAGCCGTCTTATCAATCTGAACAGCTTGCAAACATTTTTCAAGGGATTGTCAAGAAAGTCAAAGAAACAATGTTGGTTAACTTTGATGATGAAGAATTATTTGAAGAAATCAAGTCTCATCTAGGCCCCTTAATCAATCGACTGATTTTCCATGTGCAAGCTAATGATATATTCCATGGCGAGGTTCAAACTCAATATCCTTTTGCTTTTGAAATGGCGAAAATTGCTGGAGAAGAACTGTCTGCAATTTTTGGTTCTGAATTGGAATTATCTGAAATCGGATATCTGGCTTTGTATTTTGAAATGATTTTAAGAAAGCAAAACTCTGTTGTAAATGGTTCTCGCAAGCAGATAGCAGTAGTTTGCACAACAGGAAGAGGAACTGCTGCGATGATTATTCAGCAACTCAGACGAATCCTTGGAAATGATGTAGACATTACTCAGTATTCTGAAGAGGATTTTAATCTGGATTTGAATCAGGACTATTTCGCGATTTTTACGACAGTTCCTCTAAAATATAAAGATTCTAAATCTCCAGTCATTCAAGTTAATCATCTTTTTGATGATCAATGGCTGCGGGAAGAATGGCAGAGGGCCAATGCTTTTCATCAAAAAAATCTAGAAACAGTCAGCTTACGTTTTCTTCGGTTGAGTCCCCAAAAAACCTATCAGCAATACTTGCTAAATATGGTTGCAGAGTTAGAGAAACTTCAGATGATTGATGAAGGTTTTAGAAATCGGATAATTGATAGGGAGAAAAAACAATCAACCATTTTTGGTGGAGGAATTGCCTTCCCCCATACAATTAACCAGGGTTATGCAAAGACTATTTTAATGTTTGGAAAGCTAGAAGAGCCTTATCAAAAAGGAGATGATTGGATTGAATTTATCTTTCTAGTCGCCATTCCCTCAGAAATTGAAAGCAAAATGGAGAGTGAATTGCTGGAATTGTATGACGACATTTTTCGAATTGCAGGAGAGCCTTCTCTAAAAGAAGCTTTGAGGGCTGTAGAAACAGAGACAGAGTTTCTATCATTTTCTAAGAGCAAAGGAGTATTTTAATGAATTCGCTAATAATTTTCGCTGTATTTGTCATGGCAGCTTATATATTTCAAATGTTCCTCGGCTGGCAGCAACTCAAAGACTTCAATAAGACCTATACGATGCTCCGAAGACTGGGGCGCGTAGCGATTGGCAGGAAGTCCGGAAGAATCAAATCCGGTACGATTGTCATGTTCGCGGTTGATGAAAACGGTCGGGTTCTTAAAGCTAGCAAAATGCAAGGAGTCACAATCTTAGCACGTTTTCAAAATATGGACGATTATGTTGGAGAAGACATCCATTATTTTGACAAGTATAATCCTCTTGTGAGAAAAGAAAATAAGTTGATGCAATCAGCCATAGAAGATGCTAGAAAAGTCTATCTTTGGCATGAGGCAGGTATTGAGAAAGAGACAAGTTCATCTGATTCTTTTCTGGGATTCGGCTTTTATGCGAATTACTTACAATTATCTATTAAACAGTTATTTAAAAAAAATAAGAAAGGGAGTTCCTTATGAATCACATTACAAATTTTGCAGAGAGTTTTATGAAACTCTTCCAATTAGGTGGAGAAACCTTTATTAGCTGGATGACAAATATTGTACCGCTTGTCTTAATGCTATTGATTGCAATGAATACCCTTATCGCTTTCTTGGGAGAAGAGAAGGTCAATTCCCTGGCTAAGATTTCTGCCAAAAATCCTGTTAGCCGGTATATGATTTTACCTTTCATTTCAGCCTTTATGCTGGGGAATCCGATGGCAATCAGTATGGGACGTTTCTTACCAGAATATTATAAACCTAGTTTTGTAGCAGCTCAGATGCAGTTCTGCCATACTTCAAATGGTGTATTTCCGCATATCAATCCTGGGGAATTGTTTGTATGGATGGGAATTGCAACAGGAATTCAAACTTTAGGTTTAAGTCAAATGGACTTAGCCATTCGTTACATGCTTGTTGGGCTTGTCATGAACTTTGTAGGCGGTTGGGTGACCGATTTTACAACTGCTTATGTAGCAAAACAGCAAGGTGTTACCTTGAGTAAAACATTTGATTTATAGAAAGAGTGAAATTATGTCATATAAGAGTATAAAAGTTGTTAAAGGAAATGGCGGTTTCGGAGGACCTTTGGTCATTACACCTAGTGAAGCTAAGCATAAATTCATCTATATCACTGGCGGAGGAGAAAAGCCAGATATTGTGGATAAAATTGCTGATTTGACCGGTATGGAAGCTGTTAATGGGTTTAAAACTTCTATCCCAGATGAGGAAATTGCTTTAGCAATCGTGGATTGTGGCGGTACTCTTCGCTGTGGTATTTATCCTAAAAAGGGGATCCCTACAATAAATATTGTAGCTACAGGGAAAAGTGGGCCTCTAGCTCAATATATAACCGAGGAAATCTATGTGTCAGCAGTTGGCCTTAATCAAATTTCTGCTGCTAATGAAGACGAAAAAGCGACAACTGTGGTAACAGAAAAGCCAACTTACGATACTAGTAAAAAAATTACAGAGCAAAAAGCTGAAACAAGTATTGTAGCAAGAATTGGGATGGGCGCTGGGAAGGTCGTTGCGACTTTCAACCAGGCTGCTCGTGAAGCCATCCAAACAATGCTCAACACGATCATTCCTTTCATGGCCTTTGTTTCCTTGCTGATTGGGGTTATTCAAGGTTCAGGTGTTGGAAATTGGCTGGCAAAATTAATGGTTCCCCTAGCTGGGAACATCTGGGGACTCATTTTGATTGGCTTTATCTGTTCCTTGCCATTCCTATCTCCTTTGTTAGGCCCCGGAGCTGTTATCAGTCAGATTATTGGAACCTTAATTGGAGTTGAAATCGGCAAAGGGAATATTCCGCCCCAAATGGCTCTGCCAGCTATATTTGCTATCAACACTCAAAACGGTTGTGATTTCATTCCTGTAGCACTCGGTCTATCTGAAGCCAAGGCTGAAACAGTTGAGGTTGGTGTCCCTTCTGTGCTTTATTCACGCTTTCTCAATGGTGTTCCGCGGGTGCTAGTAGCTTGGATAGCTAGTATTGGCCTTTATCAGTAAACCTTTGATAGATGCACGTAAACATAGCAACTATTATGTTAAACTTATCTATAAGCATAAGTTTATGACAGATTTGAGAAAGGATGAATAGGAATTAGATGAAGAAAATTTTTGAAGCTAAAGTAATTCAAGTGGGGCCTGAAGCTCAGAATATGATTCAAGATGCCAATATGCTCATTTTGTTTGGAGAAGAAGCTCCGGAAGACTTAGCAGAGTATTGTTTTAAAATCGATAACAAAAATCTTCTAGGTGCAATACTAGAAGGTGGAAAGCTGGTGGTAGATAGTCAGGAATATTCGATTACTGCCGTAGGAAATGTAGTAGAAAAAAATTTAACTGGACTGGGCCATATCACGATTTCTTTTGATGGTTCAAAAGAGGGCAGCCTGCCGGGCACTCTCCATGTTGCAGCAGACCAAGCAGTAGTAATTGAAAAGGACTCTACCATTCAGATTTTCGAAACTGCTTGACCATAACAAAATTTAAAATCAAGCAATTTAGAAACATAAAAGTCAAAAAAATTGATTCAGAGCTTGGACAAAAAGTCCAGGCTTCTGGGTCTAAATTAGAAAAAATAGATGACGCGGTGGTTGATTGGCAAGTCAATCAAACTAGCCAGTCAGTGCAAGGGAATTTCCAGCAGATGCATCCACAAGGGGTGCCTGAACAGAAGGAAAAGACCAAAAAGGGATTTACCCAACTTCAGCTAATTTCTCAACAGACCTACACTCATTGGGTCAATTTATCCAAGAAGGAACTCGTATCATGTTTGAAACAGTTGTCCGTGTTGACAAACCACGTAAGAACGTGATTATCCCTACTTTGGAAGAAGATCTTGATGGACTTGGTTACCTTCAGGGAAAAGACGTTGACTTCGTTAACAAAAAAGCAACTGACGGTGTTCTTCTTGCCCACACAGATGGTGACGTACCAAACATGTACGTAACTCTTCCTGAGCAAGATGCCTTCACTCTTGGTTACACAATCTACTTCTTCGAATTGGCTATCGCCCTTTCAGGTTACTTGAATGCCATCAATCCATTTGACCAACCAGGTGTTGAAGCCTACAAACGCAACATGTTTGCCCTTCTTGGTAAACCAGGATTTGAAGAATTGAGCAAAGAACTCAACGCTCGTCTATAATTGACTAAAAAGAGTGGATTTACCACTCTTTTTGCTTTTTCTCGAAAAGAGAAATTGGACTCTGGCAAGACTTGTGATATAATATAGAGAGCAAAAAGGCAGACGCCTAGAGACTTTATAGGAGAAGATATGTCAAAAGATATTCGTGTGCGTTATGCACCAAGTCCAACAGGACTATTACACATCGGTAATGCCCGTACAGCATTGTTTAACTATTTGTATGCACGCCACCATGGTGGAACTTTTATCATCCGTATCGAAGATACTGACCGCAAACGTCATGTCGAAGACGGAGAACGTTCACAGCTTGAAAACCTTCGTTGGTTAGGCATGGACTGGAATGAAAGTCCAGAGACTCATGAAAACTACCGCCAGTCTGAGCGTTTGGAACTCTATCAAAAATATATCGACCAACTCTTAGCTGAAGGAAAAGCCTACAAATCTTACGTTACAGAAGAAGAATTAGCAGCAGAACGTGAACGTCAAGAAGCCGCTGGTGAAACACCTCGCTACATTAACGAATACCTTGGCATGAGCCAAGAAGAAAAAGCAGCTTACGTTGCAGAACGTGAAGCAGCTGGTATCATTCCAACTGTTCGTTTAGCCGTCAATGAAGCTGGTATTTACAAATGGCATGACATGGTCAAAGGCGATATCGAATTTGAAGGTGGCAATATCGGTGGTGACTGGGTGATCCAAAAGAAAGATGGTTACCCAACTTATAACTTTGCTGTCGTTATCGATGACCACGATATGCAGATTTCTCATGTTATCCGTGGAGATGACCACATTGCCAACACCCCAAAACAGCTTATGGTTTATGAGGCTCTTGGTTGGGAAGCTCCAGAGTTCGGCCACATGACTTTGATTATCAACTCTGAAACGGGTAAAAAATTGTCTAAACGTGACACCAACACCCTTCAGTTTATCGAAGACTACCGTAAGAAAGGCTATTTGCCAGAAGCAGTCTTTAACTTTATCGCCCTTCTTGGTTGGAACCCAGGTGGCGAAGATGAAATCTTCTCTCGTGAAGAACTCATTAAGCTCTTTGACGAAAACCGCCTCAGCAAGTCACCAGCTGCCTTTGATCAGAAGAAACTAGACTGGATGAGCAACGACTACATCAAGAGAGCTGACTTGACAACCATCTTTGAAATGGCAAAACCTTTCCTAGAAGAAGCAGGGCGTTTGACTGACAAATCAGAGAAAATGGTAGAACTCTACAAGCCACAGATGAAGTCAGTTGATGAGATTGTTCCGCTGACAGATCTTTTCTTTGCAGATTTCCCAGAGCTGACAGATGCTGAGCGCGAGGTCATGGCAGGAGAAACTGTTCCAGTTGTTCTAGAAGCTTTCAAAGCGAAACTAGAAGCGATGACAGATGAGGAGTTTGTGACAGAAAACATCTTCCCACAAATCAAAGCAGTCCAAAAAGAAACAGGCATCAAAGGGAAAAATCTCTTCATGCCAATTCGTATCGCCGTTTCAGGTGAAATGCATGGACCAGAATTACCAGACACCATTTTCTTGCTCGGACGTGAAAAATCAATCCAGCATATTGAAAACATGCTGAAAGAGATTTCTAAATAAAGAGGACTTCCGATGGATACATGGGAAAAGATGTATGAAGAAGCACGAACCTTATACAATCCTCATGAAGTTTCTGACTTTGTTTATGCTAACCATGTTGTTGCTGCGGTAGAAGCAGAAGATGGTCAGATATTCACAGGATTTTGTATGGAGGGCACTTGTGGCGTTTTTCATCTCTGCGCAGAACGAGCAGCTCTCTTCAATATGTATCAATTTTCAGGACAAACTAAAGTTAAGAAAATCCTCGCCTTTCGAGATAAACCTCCCTACGCCGAAGGATCAGGTATGCCCTGTGGCGCATGCAGAGAGTTCCTCTTAGAGTTGAACGCTGAAAATAAAGATGCAGAATTCATGATGGACTACAATACAAGAAAGACAGTTAAAGTCGCAGAACTAATGCCCTATTGGTGGGGAGAAGAACGTGCTTCTAAGTTTAATGAACAATAGAAGAGTCAGTACAATTCTGACTCTTTTTACTTAATTTGAAAAAAACAGAAAAAGGTGTTGACAAGTCTGAAAAAGTCTGTATAATAGTAAGAGTTGAAAACAACTCAGGTCCGTTGGTCAAGGGGTTAAGACACCGCCTTTTCACGGCGGTAACACGGGTTCGAATCCCGTACGGACTATGGTATGTTGTGGTTGAGGCACTTGATGAAAAAAGATTAAAAAAGTTTCAAAAAAGTGTTGACAAGCGAAAGCGGCTGTGATATACTAATATAGTTGTCACTTGAGAGAAGCAA
>NZ_NCVH01000025.1:0-42535 GCF_002096855.1 Streptococcus mitis
TTTTATGGTTATGAGAAGTCATTTGAGTCGCTTAAGCAATTGGAACAAGCCATTGTAGACTATATTGATTACTACAACAATAAACGAATTAAGGTAAAACTAAAAGGACTTAGCCCTGTGCAATACAGAACTAAATCCTTCGGATAAATTAATTGTCTAACTTTTTGGGGTCAGTACACTCTGGCCTTGCTTTTTATCGACTCATGAATTATTTAGCGATTTTTGCGAAGTATTCAAGAGTACGAACAAGTTGTGCAGTGTATGACATTTCGTTGTCGTACCATGATACAACTTTAACCAATTGTTTACCGTCAACGTCAAGAACTTTAGTTTGAGTTGCGTCAAACAATGAACCGTAAGACATACCTACGATGTCTGAAGATACGATTGGATCTTCTGTGTAACCGTATGATTCGTTTGAAGCTGCTTTCATAGCTGCGTTCACTTCATCAACAGTAACGTTCTTTTCAAGAACTGCTACCAATTCAGTAACTGATCCAGTTGGAGTTGGAACGCGTTGTGCAGATCCGTCAAGTTTACCGTTCAATTCTGGGATTACAAGACCGATAGCTTTTGCAGCACCAGTTGAGTTAGGAACGATGTTTGCAGCACCAGCGCGAGCACGGCGAAGGTCACCACCACGGTGTGGTCCGTCAAGGATCATTTGGTCACCAGTGTAAGCGTGGATAGTAGTCATCAATCCTTCAACAACACCAAAGTTATCTTGAAGAGCTTTAGCCATTGGAGCCAAGCAGTTTGTAGTACATGAAGCACCTGAGATAACTGTTTCAGTACCGTCAAGAACGTCGTGGTTAGTGTTGAATACAACTGTTTTAACGTCGTTTCCACCAGGAGCAGTGATAACAACTTTTTTAGCTCCACCTTTAAGGTGTTTTTCAGCTGCTTCTTTCTTAGCAAAGAAACCAGTAGCTTCAAGAACGATTTCTACACCGTCAGTAGCCCAGTCGATTTGTTCTGGATCACGTTCAGCAGAAACTTTAACGAATTTACCGTTAACTTCGAATCCACCTTCTTTAACTTCAACAGTACCGTCGAAACGACCTTGAGTTGTGTCGTATTTCAACAAGTGTGCAAGCATAACTGGATCTGTAAGGTCGTTGATGCGTGTAACTTCAACACCTTCTACGTTTTGGATACGACGGAAAGCAAGACGACCGATACGTCCGAAACCGTTAATACCAACTTTAACTACCATTAGTGATTTCCTCCTTATGAAAATCATGAAATTTTTATTGTGAAAAGAGTAACTTGAATCACTACAAATCACCTTTCAACAAACCTATTATATAACTATTTGAGTTGAATTGCAAGTACGGGCGTTGTTTTTTGTCTATACCTAGCTTATTTTTCTTTCTCCTTTGAAAGCCTATACTGTTGTCTTTCTTTGTCTACATAGCCATTTCCCGCTTTCATTTTTAGATAGAAAGTGAAAATAGAAAAGCTAAAAATTATTTTCAACACTCCAACTCTACAAGAAAAGAGACAGGAAATTCCTGCCTCTGGCTGATAATTAATTATTTGCGGCGTCCTGGTCTTTCTTTGTAACCATAGTAAGAATCTTCGATGATTTCTTGCATATGGTCAACCATTGGAAGACGTGGGTTTGCAGGTGAACATTGGTCTTCATAAGCAAGGAAGGCCAATTCACGAGAATGTTCTTTCCATTCTTTTTCATCGATTCCTTGTGCTTTGAAGTTCATTTGGATACCTACGCGCTCACCAAGTTCGTAGACAGCTTTTGCGTAAGATTCCACACCTTCTTCTGGAGTAGAAGCTGGAAGTCCAAGCATGCGTGCGATATCTTGGTATTTTTCATCTGCACGGTAGTAGTTGTACTTAGGCCATGTTGCTGTCTTAGCTGGACGTGTACCGTTGTAGCGGATAACGTATGGAAGTAAGATAGCATTAGTACGGCCGTGGATTGTGTGGAATTGCGCACCAATCTTATGGGCCATTGAGTGAGAAATACCTAGGAAGGCATTTGCAAAGGCCATACCAGCGATTGTTGAAGCGTTATGCATTTTCTCACGTGAGTGGAAGTCTGCATTCTTAACTGAGCTTTCAAGGTTTTCGAATACAAGTTTGATGGCTTGAAGTGCAAGACCATCAGTGTAGTCGCTAGCCATTTGTGATACGTAAGCTTCAGTCGCGTGGGTCAATACGTCCATACCAGTGTCCGCAGCAACAAATCCAGGAACTGTCAATACCAAAGCAGGGTCTACGATTGCCACAGTTGGTGTCAATGAGTAATCAGCGATTGGGTATTTACGGTTATTTGCTTTATCAGAGATAACGGCAAATGGTGTTACTTCAGATCCTGTACCAGATGTTGTTGGGATTGCGATGAATTTAGTCTTCTTACCAAGCAATGGGAATTTGAAGGCACGTTTACGGATATCCATGAATTTTTGGACAAGGTCACGGAAGTCCACTTCTGGTTGTTCGTAGAAGAGCCACATTACTTTAGCAGCATCCATTGGAGATCCACCACCGAGAGCGATGATTGTATCTGGTTTGAAGGCACGCATAATCTCAGTACCGCGTTCAACTGTAGTGATATCTGGATCTGGTTCTACATCAGCAAAGATTTGGTAAACAACCTTATTGCGACGAAGGTCAAGCTGTTCGATGATACGATCTAGGAAACCAAGCTCTACCATAGCGTGGTCAGTAACGATCATGACACGCTCAACGTCACGACATTTTTGAAGGTATTGAATTGAATCACGTTCAAAGTATGTTTTTGAAGGAAGTTTCATCCATTGCATGTTATTTCTCCGTCTTCCGACTTTTTTGATATTCAAGAGGTTAATGGCGCTAACGTTATCCCCAACTGAGTTGCGTCCGTAAGAACCACATCCGAGTGTCAATGATGGCAAGAAGGCATTGTAAACGTCCCCGATACCACCGAAAGTAGAAGGTGAGTTACAGATAACACGAATAGCTTTAACAGCTTTACCAAATTCTTTAGTCAATTCTTCATCAGCTGTGTGGATGGCTGCTGAGTGCCCAAGACCGTTAAATTCAACCATTTGACGAGCTTTGTTAATTCCGTCTTCACGGCTTTCAGATTTCAAAACTGCGATAACTGGTGACAATTTTTCACGAGTCAATGGCTCGTTTTCACCAACTTCTTTACATTCTGCAGCAAGAATGTTTGTTCCTTCCGGAACAGTAAATCCTGCTTGTTCTGCGATCCAAGTTGCTGGTTTACCAACGATGTCAGCGTTCAATTTTGCACCAGCACAGTTTTTGCTGTTTGCTTTCACGCCGAAGCAGAATTCTTCAAGAAGAGCTTTTTCTTTTTTGTTTACAAAGTAAGTGTGGTAAGATTTGAACTCTGCTACAAATTCATCATAAATTTCTTTATCAATAATAACCGCTTGTTCAGAGGCACAGACCATACCATTATCAAATGATTTAGACATGACGATATCGTGAGCAGCTTGGCGAATGTTAGCTGATTTTTCAACATAAGCTGGAACGTTTCCGGCACCTACCCCAAGAGCTGGTTTACCACATGAGTATGCAGCTTTAACCATGGCATTCCCACCTGTTGCAAGGATTGTTGCAATACCTTCGTGGTTCATCAATGCGCTAGTTGCTTCCATAGATGGTTCAGTAATCCACTGTACACAATTTTCAGGAGCTCCTGCTTTAATCGCTGCATCACGCACGATTTGAGCAGCGTGAGCAGATGATTCTTGAGCTGATGGGTGGAATGCAAAGACAATAGGATTACGAGTCTTCAATGAAATCAACGCTTTAAAGATTGCTGTTGAAGTAGGGTTTGTTGTTGGAGTGATACCACAAACAACACCAATCGGTTCAGCAATAAGAGTCAATCCTGTCACATCGTCTTCTTCAATAACACCAACTGTTTTAGTGTGGCGCATGTTGTTTACTACGTGCTCACAGGCAAACAAGTTCTTAGTCGCTTTATCTTCAAATACTCCACGTCCTGTTTCTTCAAAGGCATGTAGAGCCAATTCTCCGTGGGCATCAAGAGCTGCAACTGAAGCTTTTGCTACAATATAATCAACTTGATCTTGGTCAAGTTTACGCATTTCTTCAAGGGCAACCAAAGCTTTTTGCACCAAACCATCGACATGCTTTTCAGCAGCGAGTTTCTTTTCTTCTGGTGTCACAGTTTTTTTATCAGCCATATTTTCCTCCATAGCTTTCAAGGATCGACATCCTTTGTTAATTTTTTCACAAGTTTATTATAACGCATTATTTCAACTTTGTAAACAGTTTCATAAACATTTCACAAAGAATTTTTAAACTCTTGTGAAATGTTTCTCATTTCCTTTTCTTATCAAGTTTTATCTTTGAAGTTTGTGAAATTCATTTCAAATATTTTTTATTTCACAAGCTTGCTTGGAAGAGGGACTTGGAAAGAAAGGGATTTGCAGGTAAGCGCTTACTTTGCAATTCTAATAATACCTCCTTTGATAAGGAGGCTTTATTTTTGTTGAAAAACGCCTTGTTTAAAAGTCCCTTCATAAACGACTTCTTGTTCTGTTGTTAGTTTCCCTTTTCCTTCAGCCTGACCATTTACAAAATCACCTTCGTAGGTCCAGCCTTCTTTGGATTGAAAGGTGCCTTTTCCGTTGAAGGCTCCATTGTTGAAACCACCTGTATATTGGTCTCCATTTTGGAAAGTAATGGTACCTTGCCCATTCATTTTACCACGAACAAGAGTGCCATCGTAAACAATGGTTCCATTATCAAGCTTTAGAACACCTTTTCCGGGAATATTTAGAAAAAAGACGAGTACAGCACAGAAAACAATGGCAACTACTGCCAAAATCTCTAAACGTGGACGAGTCAGATAGACACGATACTTGTCGTAAAAATTCTTAAGATTTTCCACCTTCACTCTCCTTCTCTAAACGTTCTAACCAAGCTTGACAGCCCTCTTGAACACGCTGATAGGTTTCCTCAAAATCTCCTGTATACCAAGGATCTGGAACACTTTCAGATGCAAATGAGTAAATCTTATCTTGACAGTCTACTGGACACATCTGACGTAGGTCAGAAACATTTGAAGCATCCATTCCGATAATATAATCAAAGGCTTCAAAATCTTCCTTACTAATCTGAAGCGATGTCTTGCCTTTTTCATAAGGAATCTCATACTGGTGAAAAATCCCTTGAGTTCCCTTGTGAATCGGATTGCCATGTTCCCAAGAAGAAGTCGCTCGACTTTGGATTTCATAATTATCTGTCATTGATTTCATAACAAACTCAGCCATAGGACTACGGCAAATATTCCCCAGACAGACAAAGACTAGTTTTTTCATCCCATTTCCTTTCTTTTATAGAAAAACGGGAGTTAGTAATCCCGTCTTATTTTTCAATTGCACCTTCTAGTGAAGCTGTTTCTTTCAGCGGTAATACTGTCTTGATAGCAGCTAGTTCAAAAGTCAAGTAAACGCCATCTACATCAAGTACGATTGTTCTCTTCTCAGTATCTACTTCATCGACTGTCCCGTAAAGTCCACCGATTGTAATGACTTCATAACCTTTTTGTAGTTTGTTTAAGCTTTCCATACGTTTTTGTGCTTGTTTCTTTTGAGAGCGTTGCATAAAGAACATCAAGCCCAACATCGCTACAAGCATAATTAAAAATGTATAATTTGGATTCATTGTCTTCTCCTTTGTCTTTTACATAGGACTACTATATCAAATTTCAGCTACTTTTACAAGATTGTACCTTGCTTTTATGCCAATAAAAAACTTTGCATGTGACATTCATGATATTCAAAAACAATTAGAATTCCACATCTATCCCTCCATTGACCCCCCCCCTTCATCGCTTGTGATACAATAAATATGATAACAGCGCAACGATTATTGTATGCTATCGCATTGCAGATAAAAAACGGCAAAGCAGAAACTGCCTCACCGTTCTCGGGTAACATCTTATTTCTTTTTCAAATATTTAGAAAGTTCATTTATTACCCACACAAAAATAGCTATCCATTGAGCAATAGAAAAAAAGATAAAAAACATGGAAAATAATGCATCTGTGGTTAAAGTTAATACACTCAAATTTCTACACAATATTAAAGAAATGAATGGAACTAAAATGGCCCATGTCATCTGTAAAATCATTTTTTTCATCTTTTGTCTTTCTAATAATATCTATCTCCATGATAGTACAAAGATCTCTTGTAATTTGAGGTTTGAGAAACTTGTATGTTTACACTACCTGCTTCCCCTATACCAATGCTTCCTCCTGTAGAAACAGTAGTTGTGGTTGTGCTATATAGTCCCCCACTAAGAGTATAGTGAATACGATTTGCATCAGGCAATGCGTATTGGAAATTACCACTAAATACTAAATCGCCTGCATTGTATCCAGCATAAATGATTCTTTTTATTCCTCTAAACCAACCACTTTTACTTACTTCGCAATAAAAATAGACTTGCCCTGCATCTCCAGGGACATAAGCATATAATGTGTCATCTTGAAAAGAACTTGCTAGACGTACGTAAGAAACACTATCTACTCCAGCAATATTAACTGATCTCATCCTGCTGCTAGGAAATAACAATCGAGATGCCTCTTCATAGCTTACTCCAGTATTTTTTATATAATCGTTTATTATGTCATTTTTACTCACCTCGGTTGAAGAAGAGTCATTTAAAGAAATAGCGTAGTTTTTTTGTTCGTCAGCTTGAACAGTACTATGAAAATTAATACTTATAACAAATAAACTGATGAGAAAAAGTATAGCAATATTTAAACGTTTCATAATCATTACCTCCTCATTACGAAACCAAATATAGAACACTAGCGACCGATAATCTCTACTTTAAACCTCCTTATATTATATTTAGTGCAGTTAGCTACTGCCAAAGCCCAAGTGGTATACTTGGAATAAGTCACTGTGGATTAGTTCATTTCCTCCAATCGCTTGACGATTTCTGAAAGGCTCTAACCACATTTTTTTGTTTCAATTGGTAATGAGTTTGATGACGCATAGACGTTTTATCTCCTAAAAAACGAACTACCCTTTGACGAACAAAAAGTGATGTGGCTTCTGAAATTGACACCAGATTACCTTTGAAAAATGGACTTTTTCAAGGGCTTTTTGCCGTGCTCTAAAATCATCAAATTGAATTAAGAAATATTTTAGATAAAACTATTGACTTTTCTTATAGTTTATCTTTCAGGTTATCTTCGCTTATATTTTACTACAAAACATTGTTAAAGTCAAAGAAAATGAATACGCTTTCTTTATTTCAGTTCTTAGGTTTCGGTTCTTAGCTGATATTCCTAAACTAGTATCATCGGTCATAAAAAAACCAGAGCTTGCGCCCTGATTTTTAGGATTATTTCAAGTTTTGAACGACTTTTACAAGATTTTCGACAGTAAAGCCATATTCTGCCAATACTTTTGGTGCTGGGGCAGATGCTCCGAAGGTATCAATACCTAGAACGGCACCATCGAGACCAACATATTTGTACCAGTTTTGAGTTGCACCCATTTCGACTGCAACACGACGGCGAACTGCATTTGGAAGAATTTCTTCCTTGTAAGCTGCATCTTGTTTATCAAAGACATCTGTAGATGGCATGCTGACTACTCGGACTTTTGCACCTTGACTAGCCAATTCTTTGGCAGCTGAGACAGCAAGATTGACCTCTGAACCTGTCGCAATCAAGATGGTATCAAAGTCTGCTGCATTTTCATAGACAACATAGGCACCTTTTGCAACTTTATTAAAATCTGTCCCTTCTTCAACAGTCAAGTTTTGACGTGTCAAGACAAGAGCGGTTGGTGTTTTTTCGCTTGTCACGGCAAGGTACCAAGCCGCTTGAGTTTCACGCGCATCTGCTGGGCGGAAAACATTGAGATTTGGCATAGCACGAAGACCTGCTAGGTGTTCAACTGGTTCGTGAGTTGGACCATCTTCACCAACCGCGATTGAATCGTGGGTGAAGACATAAGTCACAGGAAGTCCTTGCAATGCTGACAAACGGACAGCTGCTTTCACATAGTCAGAGAAGACAAAGAAAGTACCACCGTAAACACGAAGCCCACCATGAAGGGCCATCCCGTTCAAGATCGTTCCCATTGCAAATTCACGAACACCAAACTGAATGTTGCGGTTCAAGCGATTGGCATCATCTTGAAGTCCGTCAGTCTTGATATAAGTCATGTTTGAGTGAGCAAGGTCAGCTGATCCACCTAGGAAGGTTGGCAACTTAGCTGCTACAACATTCAAGGCATCCTGACTCGAGTTACGAGTTGCTTGAGAGAAGCCGTTTTCTAATGCTGGGAAGTCTGCTGGAGTTACCTCAACTGGGTCGCGTCCGTCGATAATGGCTTCGACTTCTGCAGCCAGTTCTGGATGAGCTTCTTTATAATCAGCAACTAGTTTTGTCCAAGCTTGATAAGCTGATGTGCCACGATCTGCAACATTTTCTTTGAAATCAGCGTAAACTTGTTCTGGAATTTCAAATGGTTCATAGTCCCAACCAAGCGCTTGGCGAGTTGCTGCAGTTTCATCTGCTCCAAGAGGAGCACCGTGTACCGCATTGGTTCCTTGTTTGTTTGGAGAACCGTATCCAATAACAGTCTTCACTTCAATCAAAGATGGTTTGCCTGAAGCTTTAGCTGTTTCGATAGCAGCATGGATCGCTTCCAAGTCTGTCCCATCTTCAACCAAGGCTGTATGCCAACCGTAAGCATTGTAACGGTCACGAACACTTTCAGTAAAGGAATCCTTTGTTTCACCATCCAAGTTGATGTCATTTGAATCATAAAGGACAACCAACTTGTCTAGTTTTTGCAAACCTGCGTATGAAGCCGCCTCACTTGAGACACCTTCCATCAAATCTCCGTCTCCACAAATAACATAAGTATAGTGGTCAAAGATATTGTAGCCTTCGCGGTTATATTTGGCTGCCAAGAAACGTTCTGCTTGGGCAAAACCAGTAGCAGTTGAGATCCCTTGACCTAGAGGACCTGTTGTAGCATCAATCCCCGCTGTATGGCCAAATTCTGGGTGACCTGGTGTTTTTGAACCCCATTGACGGAAGCTCTTGATCTCATCCATACTAACATCCTCAAAACCAGAAAGGTGAAGAAGGGCATAAAGAAGCATAGAGCCGTGTCCTGCTGAAAGAATAAAACGGTCGCGGTTAATCCAGTTTGGTTGAGCTGGATTGATACGAAGTTGTTTTGTAAAGAGGCTGTATGCCATCGGAGCTGCTCCCATAACCACACCTGGGTGACCTGAGTTGGCTTTGTTGATAGCGTCAATACCTAGGAAACGAATTGCATTAACAGATAGATTTGACATAGAATTTCCTTTCTATTTGAGGTGATTATTGGATCACACATTCTATTTTACTATTATATGAAAATTATCCGTATCATGCAACATACGGATAACCTCCAAAGAATATTTTTATATTATAGCAAAGCTTTAAATTGAATGTTAGAGTCTTGTTCAAAACAATCATCAAAACCACGTGGATGATGGTATTCTACTAAGTGTTGATCTTGAGGATAAGTGTACTTACCGCCAACTTCCCAGATAAATGGATGGAAATCGTATTGCAAGCGATCTTTTCTCATTTTCCAAAGTTCTAGAATCTCATTAGTAGAAGCCATGAAGTTAGACCAGATATCATAGTGAACTGGGATAATGACTTTGGTACGCAGATTTTCTGCCATACGAAGAAGGTCGATAGATGTCATTTTATCTTGGATACCTACCGGATTTTCACCATAGTTATTCAAAGCAACATCAATTTTAAAGTCTTTACCATGTTTTGCAAAATAGTTTGAGAAGTGAGAATCTGCACCATGATAGATGGTTCCACCTGGTGTTTCAAAGATATAGTTAACAGCCTTTTGAGCCATTTCTTCATCTGTAACAGCTAAGCCAGCAAGTTCACCGCCTGTCTCATCAGCACCGTTCACTGGGAGAGTTACCAAGCAAGTACGGTCAAATGATTCTACTGCATGAATCTTCATATCTTTTAATTCGATAGTGTCACCTGGTTTAACAACGATGATACGTTCTTTTGGAACACCCCATCCTTCCCAGATTCGTCCACAGTGGTAAGGACCGATAAACTTAACATGCTCTAACTTAGGATTGTTGAGAATTGCTGCAGCTGTGTATGGGTCGATATGATCACTATGGAAGTGTGAAACTAAGTAATAGTCTAGTTCGTTGATAGCAAATGGATCGATAACCATTGGCTGAACACGCAAGTTTGGTTGCAACTTACGAACACCTGCCATATTTGCCATTTGGTGCCCACGAACCATATCTTTTACTTTTTTGGTTGATTTTCCACGGTTTGACCAAAGGTCCATGACAACGTTAGCACCACCTGGTGTCTTAATCCAAGTACCACAGTTACCTAGCCACCACATGGCAAAGTTGCCTTCAGGTACGACTTCTTCTTCGATTTCTTCGTTCAACCATGTTCCCCACTCTGGGAAAGTAGCTAAAATCCATGACTCTCTTGTAATTTCTTTGATATTTGGCATATGTTGCCTCCTTTGGATATAATTGTTATCTTTGAGATTAGTATACCACCCTTCAAAACACTAAAAAAGACCAAGAAAAACACAGGTTTGTGTTCATCATTGGACTGTCCTTCAAATATCTTCCAAAAAAGCTTGAACTACTATTTCTTGATTTATAAGTGTTTGAACCTCTTCTTGGAACTTACTAGCCAACTTGCTGTCTACAATATAAGACGAAATAAGACTAGAAAGATTTTCACTGAAACTTTTGCTCTCATTACGAAATATATTGTGTTTAAGATAGTCTAGCATTTTCAAAATATCTTCTGCTTCAAGGATAGGATTAACCCTTAAAATCGGAAATCTGCTATCCAAATCATCATTAGTAGTAATCACTACATCAACTTGTGCAATATCTTCCACACTCTTAAATTGTTCTGTTGTAAATACAGTGCCAATTTGCTCATTTGGAAAATAAAGTTTGCATTGTTTCAGCAAAAGTCTCGAAACCGCAACACCTTCATCACAAACGAGATAAACTTTTTTCATATTTTTTTGAGACGATGGTGTATACTTTAAAAATCCTCCAATATGAATCGTCAAATAGGCAATATCATCGTCTGTTAGCCGAATAAACCATGCTCCTTCTAAAATTTCCGCAGATTTTCTAGTGACTAAAAATAATTCTCCATACTTGGATCGAATTTGTTTTGTTAGAGGATTTTTAGAAAAAATACCGTAAGTCTTTCTAAATAACAAGGCTTTACAGTGGATCATCAAATTTCTTAACAAATCATCCTTGTTCTCAATCTCCATTCGGATTTGTGATTCAAAATACCAGATAAATTCTTCTAAAGCAAGTTTTAATTGCCGAAAATCATCACTTTCTGCATGAATATCCAAATCTTTACGATAGGAGAGGAGAAGAACAGCTACAAGAGAAACTTCAAGTTCTGACAAAGAAATTTTAAACTTTTGAAACAACCGCTCTCCTAATTTCTTAGATACCTGATACTCTATTCTTTTTCTTATCAAAGAAAATTCTTTCTCTATATCCTGATGTCTTTCGTGATACTGTTCAACATTATGACAGCTTAACAGCAAATAAGGTAGAACCTGCAACATAAAAGTTACTTCATGATGGTTTATTTTCTTCCCTAAATCTTGTTCAACTAAAGGAACCTGTTCCTTAAAAAATTGGTTCATTTCAACAGAAAGCAAACACTCACCATCTAACCTCTCTTTCATCTTATCTTCTAAAATAGATACAAAAGTGGCATTTTCCTCCATAAAAATATGATATAGAAGCGATTGAAGATACTGAATTTTATTAAGAGGGTGGGCATGAAGGTGGTATCCTTGTGACTTGCTCACTTGCAAGGTCACCTGATATTGTTCCAAAGTTAGTTGATAACGAATACTATTCAAATCATTGAGAACAGTATTCCTAGATACCTCTGTTAACTCCATCAATTTTTCAATCGTAATACGTTCTTTAGAAATACCTATCCATAGTAACATTATCATCATACGTTCATGCGCACTCATGATATAATCGTACGAATCTACTTCCGATAATAGTTCACAACAAGCATCTCTCTGCTCTTCCGTTAAGTAAATACCAATTCGTGGAATACTAATGATGTGAAGTGCCTCATCATCCAAAGCATCATTGATTTTATCAATGTGATAGTAGATTTTTCTTCGAGATTGAGCTAGATCTTTTGAAATCGTCATAATCGTTTTGGACGTTTCTTGATCCATCAAATATTGAAGCAAGTCACAGCTCGCCTTATCTAAAACCATAATTCATACTCCTCTATTTGTCAATCGCTTCCAAAACAACTTTATAATGGTATCACATTCGTAAAGACTTTGCAATTATGTACTGTAAACTCTTAACAGTGGATACTTACAACTACAAAAGCGAGGCTTGGATCGTAAGGTCCTAGCCTCTTTTCAATTCAATTTCTTATTTCTTTTGACCGTAATAAGCATTTGGTCCATGTTTACGTTGGTAGTGCTTTTCTAGGATGTACTGGGGAGCAGGTTCAACTCTTGGATTGATTTGCTCTGTGAAACGATTCATCTTAGACACTTCCTCTAGTACAACAGAGTGATAGACAGCATTCTCTGGATTTTTGCCCCAGGTGAACGGACCGTGATTACGTACGACAATCCCTGGTACTTCAACTGGATTAAGACCACGACGCTCAAACTCTTCCACGATGACCAGGCCAGTATCTTTTTCATAGGCCACTTCTACTTCATCCTTAGTCAAACTACGGGCACAAGGAATTGAACCGTAGAAGTAGTCTGCATGAGTTGTTCCATAGAAAGGAATGTCACGACCTGCCTGAGCCCAACCAACGGCTTCTGTCGAATGGGTGTGGACCACACTAGCAATTTCTGGCCAAGCCTTATATAACTGCACATGAGTTGGAAGATCAGAAGATGGTCTTAAATCCCCTTCTAGAACCTTACCATCTAGATCAGTCACTACCATGTTTTCAGGTGTCAATTCGTCATAATCCACGCCTGAAGGTTTGATAACAATGACACCGAGTTCGCGATCGACTTCAGATACATTGCCCCAGGTAAATTTGACAAGTCCATGTTTTGGCAATGATTGATTGGCATCACAGACTCGTTTACGCATATCATTAATTACTTGATTCATCTTACATCAAACCTGCTTTCTTAATTAGTGGGTAGAGAAAGGCTTGGGCCTCTTGAATGGCTGCGCGTGTTTCTTCTACAGTTTCACAATTTTCAGACCACATTTCGATTAGGAAAGGTCCATTATAATTGGTTTGCTTTAAAATATCGAAAGCTTCTTCCCATTTGACACAACCTTGCCCAAAAGGTACATCTCGGAATTGGCCCTTTGAACTTTCTGTCACTGCATAAGTATCCTTGAGATGGAGAGCTGCGACGGCATGATGGCCAAGATAAAATTCACTGTAGACATCATTATGCCATGCAGACACATTACCAATATCTGGATATACAAAGAGGTAGGGAGAGTCAATCTCTTTTTCTACAGCCAAGTATTTTTCGATACTATTGAGGAAAGGGTCATCCATAATTTCAATAGCAAGTACCACCTGAGCTTCTTCTGCCCAGTCACAAGCTTTTCTCAAATTTTTGATAAAACGTTGGCGTGTCTGGGGTGACTTTTCCTCATAGTAAACGTCGTAACCAGCTAATTGAATCGTACGAACTCCCAAATCCTGAGCTAATTCGATACATTTTTTCATGAGTTCCAGAGATTTTTTCTCTAGAACTGGATCATTTGATCCCAACGGGTAGCGACGATGACCTGAAAAACAGATAGAAGGAATACGAACTCCAGTTTCATAAATCGCTTTGACAACTTCCAAGCGCTCTTCCTTGCTCCAGTCAAGTCTTGCTAAACGCTCGTCACGTTCATCAATAGACATCTCGACAAAATCAAAGCCTAACTCCTTAGCAAAATTTAAACGTTCTAGCCAAGTAAAGTGTGTCGGGGTTGCCTTTTCATAAATTCCAATTGGACGTGCCATGGTTTACCCCCAAATTCGTTTGATTTCATCCTTGAAGGCACGCGCTGCTCCTGCTGGATCCGCAGCCTCCGTAATTCCACGACCTGCGATAAAGGTAAAGACATCAACGCCTTCAAAGAGTTTGAGAGTATCTACATCTAGACCACCTGTTACAGAAACCCGGAAGCCCATGTCAATGAGTTTTTTAACCTTATTAAGGTCTTTTTCACCCCAAGTTTCACCAGCAAGAAGGGCATCACGAGATTGGTGATAGATAGCTTGTGAGATACCTGCATCTAGCCAAAGCTGAGCTTGTTCAAAAGTCCAATCACCATAAAGCTCGATCTGGATTTCGCCTCGGTCCCCACGTTCAGCCTTGATGGCCTTTAGAGCGGCTTCCATAGTAGGGATGGTTGCACAACAGATACAAGTCATCCAATCTGCTCCACGAACGGCATTATTTTTGGCAACTGTTCCACCAGCATCAGCACATTTTGTATCTGCTACAATAATCTTATCTGGGAAAAGGCTACGTAAGACTTCAACCAGTTCACTTCCAACTTGAAGCAAGCAAACAGTTCCAGCTTCGATAATATCTACTTCCTGACCAACAGAAACAGCTGCTTTAATTGCTCCTTGCAAGTCTGAATGGTCTAATGCAACTTGTAAATTAGGTATTCTTTTTGTCATCTCTTTATTCCTCTTTCTAACTTTCCAAATCCAATCCTTCGAGATAAGGGCTATCCTTAGATTCTTCAATCATCGCCAAGACATCTTCTTTAGTCTGGCAAGCCTGTAAACGTGCAATAGAATCTTCTAATTCAAATAAGGCAATGATTTGTGGAATGGCTACACTTGTGTGAATTTTTGAGCTTGTTGCTGCTAGTGCCAACAAAACAGATACCTCTTTCCCATCTGAAAATACAACAGGATTTTGCAAGGTAATCAATGAAAAGGCATCTCTTTGCACTCCAGCTTCAGGTCTAGCATGGGGCATAGCCATACCTGGCATCAAGATATAGTAAGGACCATACTCTTCAGTCGATTCGATGATAGCATCGTAATACTCTGGCAAAATCGCCCCACTTTCAATCAAGGGATCTACTGCTACCTTGACTGCTTCTTTCCAATCGTTAGCTTCTAAACCTAGTCGGATCGAGTCATTGTCAATTAAAGCTTGTTTTAAATTCATATCTGCCTCCTTTATTTAAAGAGGGAGAAGGACAGAAACGATAACTCTCAGTTTCTGTCCAGCCCCCTCCAACCTTTTACTGTAGTGCTTGACTGAGTTTTTCAGTGATTTCTTTATCATCCATCAAGTTGTCAAGCCCAATTAACTTCCCATTAGTCCGACCTTCCAATTCTTGAATCAAATGAAGAGAAGCGATTACGATGTCATATCCTGCTGCTAAACCTTTAGCTTCACCGACACTGCATGAATTGACTGTAAAATCTGTTTGATTAAGCTTACGGAGAGCATTTTCAACCTTCATCTTGATAACCATTGATGAACCCATTCCATTTCCACACGCTGCTAATACTTTAACCATTTTATTTCTCCTTTTCTAGATACTAAGCTTCTTCTTGAACTTCACCGTTGTAATATTTCTCTTTATCTTTTGATTTGGCAAATTGAAGTTGAGGAATAACAAGCAAGAAGAGACACACAAGTACATAACCAACAATACCAAGGTATTTGAAGATATATCCAAATCCAAGCCATGGGAATTCAAAGTCGATATTTCCATGGTAACCACCATAAGATGCTAAATCAAGAAGAGCTACACAGAGAGCTCCTAAAGCAACTTGGAGAACACCTGAGATGAAGGATAGGATAACAGCCGCTTTCCATCCGCCGCGTTTATCAGCGTAGACCGCAATGGCTGCATTGTCAAAGAACACTGGTACAAATCCTGTAATAATAAGGATAGGGTTTTTAAAGACGATGAGCAAGACAATTGTAATCAATTGACCAATCAAACCAAATGCAAATCCAGACAAGACAGCGTTTGGAGATCCAAATCCATAAGAAGCTGCAACGTCAACCGCTGGGAATGAGCCTGGCAACAATTTATTCGAAATACCTTGGAAGGCGTTTGTCAACTCAGATACGAACATGCGGACACCTTGCATCAAAACGAACAAGTAAACTGAGAAGGTAAAGGCTGTTTGAATAATGTACATAAAGAAATCTTGTTTAGCAGGATTGAATAGAGTTCCTGAAGTGATGACTTCTTTATTAGACATAATGTCTGGACCCAAGATTAAAAGAATGGCTCCGAAGAATACGAGCATCAAGGTAGCAGATGCAACAACTGTATCGTGGAAGATTGAGAGGAACTTAGGTAATTTAAGATTGTCTAAACTTTCTTCTTTCTTACCAAAGCGTCCTGCTACTTTATCTACAAACCAGATTGCAAATTGCTGTTGGTGACCAATCGCAAATCCGCCACCACCAGTCAAGCGTTGAGTTGCCTCAACAGTCATATTTGAACTAACCGCCCAGTAAAGTCCACAGATGATACCAATCGCTGCTGTACCGTAAGCATTGCGCAATTGTGGTACTAAGAATAGAACCATAAGAGATACTGTTGCAGCTTGTTGTACCATAATGTGACCAGTAATAAAGAGGGTTCTTACCTTCGTAATCTTGCGAAGAGCTACGAGCAAGATATTTATTCCGAAACCAATCAATAGAGCTGTAGTTGCAGTTCCAACAAAATCTGGAAACTCTGCTGCAATTTTGTTGTTTGCTGCAGCAAGTCCAAAGTAAGGGTCGATAACCGCTGCACCAATTTGGAATTTGTAGTTAAGGGCTGCTAAGATCGGACGGAAGGTTGTAACCAAACCACCCGCACCCACGTTGAGCAACATATACCCTACTGTTGCTTTAACAAACCCTGAGAAAACGTCATGGGCAGGTTTTTTCAAAAGCGCGTATCCTATCAATACCAATAAACCTACGAAAAATGCGGGATTCTGCAAAATATTGCTAGAAAACCAATTTAGAACACTTGAAATGACTTCCATAATTGTTCTCCTTTTTAATTGTTTTTGTAGGTTTATTATATACTTTGAAAGCGGAAACAAAAAGACCAAGAATTACACAGCGGACTGTTCACTCTTGGACTGTATGATTTATGATATTTTAATGATTAGCTTAGTTTCTCGTAGCTAGATAAAATGGAAGAATTTTATCATAAGATTTCAATAAATTTTCCACGATATCTTCTTCAGATGAATTTTCTGTCACAGAAACATCTGCTTTAACTAACACTTTTCGAACTTCCTGACTTCTCAACTTCTCACGTAAAGTACGACGATTTTCTCCGTTCGCCTCCCACCGTTGACTTTGACCATCAGAGTAGACTAGATAATAAATCCCTTCTACCACTGGAACTTCTAATACCTTGGTTTGTTTCTCCAAAGTTTGCTCATCCTTCTTACGTTCGATAAAACTAACTTCAAGTGAAACTCCAAAATCAGAAGAACTTCCATACAAACGAAGAGCCAACATAGGTTCTGTCACTTTCCCCTCACGCTGTAGATAGGCCCAGAAATGTGGTCGTAAACGTTGCGCCTGATTCATCCACTGGCTAGTCTGTTGGAGTTGCCATTCTGGATGGCTTGCTTGAAAGGCTTTGGCTAGCTCTGTAAAAGCCTTTCTGGCCTCTTGACCTTTGTAGCGAAATGCCATCATTTTCTCTCGTTCTTCTCCCGCTTTATCAGGATTACGGTACTGTAAACCAGCAAAGTCTAGATAGTCTCTTATCTTATTCAACATTAATTTAATCTCCTCCAGCTAGCAAAAAATCAGGAGAACCCTGATTTTGTTTATTCTGTATCTACAACGACATAGCGATTTGGCTCATCACCCTCAGAGTAACTAGTCACGCCATCCATACGTGAAATAATACGATGAATAATCTTGCGTTCACTATTTGACATAGGATCTGTTTGATGACTACGTCCTTCTTCTAAAACACGAGTCGCCAATTTTTGAGCATAGGTCTGCAAGACTTCTGCACGATGTTCAACATAATCATTGACATTAATAGTAATGTAGAAGGTTCTTGAATAGCGGTTGTAAAGATAATTTTGAGCCAATAGTTGTAAGGCCTTCAAAACTTTACCATGGTAACCGATAATACGACCTGGCTCATTGGTATCAATTTGTAAATTGATGCTACGACGGTTATAATCATTTGAAATCGTCGCCTCAACATCCATATCATCAATGATTGTTTGGACATAAGTCGTTACTTCCGTAGCTACTTGTTCAATGTCAAAGCTCGGTTCCACTTTTAAGCCCAAATCTTCTAATTCTTGACTTTCAGTTTGTTCAGCTTGACTCTCAACAATAGGAGTTTCTACTTCTTCTTCGAGGCCAGCTCCTTCAAGCTGTAATTCATTTAAAATCTCAATATGCCCAGTTTCTTCTAAAATGGTGTTAGCATGTTTTTCATTTTTCAAAATTTCAGCCTTGACTTCATCAGAAACCCCTTGGCCTTCTTCTTCAATCTTTTTAATTGCTTCTACAACATGACCCAAATCAACAGTCGCTTGACTGACTGTTTTGACTGGTTCATTTTGTTCGTTAATTTCTTTAGGAACACCCTTTACAGCCTGCTGATTAGCTTTAATGACCGTTGTTTCACTAATAGCTTCAATATCAACTTGAGCTGGTCTTTTACCAAATAAACCAAGAAAGCCATTTTTTTCACGAGAAATGACTTTGATATGAGCCTTCAGTCTTGGGATATCTAATTCTTTCAATCCTTTCTGGATTGCTTCTTCAACAGTTGAACCTGTAAATACTACCATTACCAGATTCCTCCTTATTATTTCGTTTTCTGAGCCTTTTTCTTGGCTTTTCTTTTTCTATTTTCCAAATCTTTCTGTGCCTGCACTACGGCCTCGCGCTCTGCAATAATCTTGAATGGATTGTTCAAGAAATAGGTTTGCAAGACTTGATAAGCATTAGACACTGTCCAGTATAGGGCGACTCCACCTGGTGCATAAACTGCAAAGATAAAAATCAAGACTGGAATCCCATACATCATCGCAGTCGTAGCGCCATTACGCTCAGACAAGGCTTTGTTGGACAACCAAGTACTTAAAAAGGTAAATACAGCTGCTAAAACAGGAAGAACAAGGGTTGTATCCACACCACCAAGGTTAATCCATAAGAAATGACCTGTCTTTAAAAAGTCAACTCTTGATAGAGCTTGGAACAAGGCCAAGATAACCGGCATCTGAATCAAAATCGGCCAAAGAGAATCTGACTGTCTGACACCCATTTCTTTAAAGACTTTACGCATTTCTTGCTCTAGCTTAGTTCTGCTTTCCATATCTCGACCTGGATATTGTTCTCGAAGCGCCTTAATACGTGGTTGAGCTTCCTGCATTTTTCTGGAAGCCACCATTTGCACTTGAAAGACTGGCAAAAGCAGTGTACGAATCAAGACCGTAAAGAGAATAATCCCCACTCCAATACTGATATCAAACGATAAAAAGCGAATAATTTCTGCAAAGAAGTAAACAAATTTACTCCAAAAATCAGCCGAATTGGCTGTAATATCGCTAGTTGTCCCATTTGTTGCACAGGCTGTCATGATTAATAGAGACAGTCCTAGCAAACTAGTCAACTGTAGTTTCTTTTTCACTCCCATTTCCTTCCTGGTAAATCTTTGATAATTTTAATACGTGGAGTAGATTTTTCTCCATCTCTGCGTATCCCAAGATTTCGACTCCTTTTCGAGCAATGACAACAAAGTCGACATCTTCTACCAGACTCCCTTTGGCATTCTGGATAATATGTCGAATCCGTCGCTTAATTTGATTTCTAGTGACGGCATTCCCCAGTTTTTTGCTAACTGATAGACCTACTCGAAAATGGTTTTTCTGGTTTTCTAGTTGGTAGACAACAAATTTGCGATTGGCAAAACTTGTCCCCTCCTTGAAAATCGCCTTAAAATCTTTCTCTCTTTTTACACGAAAGTTTTTCTTCAAAACTCAACTCCATCTATTAAATTACTACTATTATACCATATTTTTCAAAAAAGCCAATCATAGCAAGGTTTTGGACATTTCCATCAGAAAAAGAAGCTGGAAAAATCTCTTTTCCAACTCCTTGTCCTAAATATTTTTTCTAGTTTTACTTATTTTTTCAAGCGTTCAACGTCACGGGCAATGACTAATTCTTCATCAGTTGGAATAACCAAGACACGAATCTTCGCTGCCTCTGTTGAGATGTCTCCTGTCACGCCAAAGACGTTCTTCTCTGGGTCAACATCACAGCCGAACCAAGAGATACCTGAAATAACATCTTCACGTACGTTTGCAGCATTTTCACCTATACCTGCTGTGAAGATAATAGCATCTGCTCCATTTAAGACTGCAAGGTATTGGCCGATATGTTTTTGGATACGGTCAACATACATTTCATAAGCCAAAGTGGCATCGTGGTCCCCTTCTTCCATAGCAGCAATCACATCACGCATATCACTAGATTTACCTGAAACCCCCATCAGTCCTGATTCACGATTAAGGACGTGACTAATGTCTTCAGGAGTATTAAAGTCCTCTGTATATTGCATTAAGTAAGGAATGACAGCTGGATCAATATCTCCTGTACGAGTTCCCATCATCACACCACCAAGTGGAGTGAATCCCATTGAAGTATCAACAGATTGACCGCCCTTAACTGCTGTAATAGAAGCACCATTACCGATATGGCAGGTAATCAATTTCAAGTCCTCTAATGGACGGTCCAAGAGTTTTGCAGCTTCTCCTGCTACAAACTGGTGACTTGTACCGTGGGCACCATATTTACGAACCTTGTTTTCTGTGTAATATTTTGTTGGTAGAGGATAGCGATAAGCTTTCTCTGGCATACTTGTGTGGAATGAAGTATCAAAAACAACTACACTGGTAATGTCTGGCAACAATTCCTTGAAGGCACGAACACCTGCTGCATTGGCTGGATTGTGGAGAGGAGCCAACAAGCTCAACTCTTCAACTTTTTCTAAAACATCTCCTTCAACAACTGTTGATTCTTTGAAATATTCTCCACCTGCAACAACACGGTGTCCAACACCTGTAATCTCGTCATAAGTCTTGATAATATCGAAACGAATCAAGTCATCCAATAAAATTTTAACAGCTTGTGTATGATTTTCGATATCCAAAATTTGTTGTTCAGAACGGCCATCAAATTTTACAGTTGAAATAGAATCTTTCAAACCAATCCGTTCAATTAAACCTTTAGCAAGAACTTTTTCCTCTGGCATTTGATAAAGTTGCCATTTCAAACTTGAACTTCCCGCATTGATTGCAATTGTTTTTGTCATAACATGATACCCCTTTTTAAGCGTTTTCATCTATTATAACAAAATCTATTTTATATTTCAGTACCTTGAGTCCATTTTTGAAAATTTTCTTTAAATTTCATTAAAACACTTGCATCTTGCAAGCTAGCAAGCGGATAAACAAAGGGTTCTACTGCTATTTCACTTTTCTTCTGTAAGATAAAAATGGTCTTGGATTGTTTGGCATTAGCAAAGAGATTTTCAGGCAAACTAATCATAGCAACCAGACTTGCCTCCTCTTTCAACCAGCCTTTCAACAAATCACTTTGAGGACTGGTCAACAAATCACTCGGAGCTAGAAAAATAGCATATCCGTCTGACTTGAGGTACTTAAGCCCTTGTTCCATGAGCAAGTGATGGGCGTAAGTATGTTCTTGACTAGAAGCAACTTGATGGCGCGACGCAACGGCATCATCAGGATAATAGCCGACAGGCAAGTCGCTGATGACCACATCGCTTTCTTTGAGCATTTGTGGACGAACGGCATCTCCTTGGACAAATCCAGCCTGCAAACCAATTACATCTGCCATACTAGCCGCCAAATCAATCAGCAAATCATCCACTTCCATTCCCAAGTAATCCACCTTTTTATCAAGCGAGGTCAAGAAAGTAGCGCCCAAAATTCCCATCCCAGAACCCATTTCGAGGATCGTAATCTCCTTCTCTTTAAACAACTCTTCCACAATAAACACCAAAAGTAAAGCAATGGCATCTGGTGTAAACTGGTGATTGGCCTGTAGGGGCTCTGTCTGCCCAGCCTTCATCAAGAGAAACTGGTAGGTTTTGAGCCATTCTTCTTTGCGAAGCGCTAAGCGTTTAAGGGCCTGATTGTTTTCCTTGACCTGCTCTAACTCAGTCTCACCATCCAAATAGATGCTGTTTTGCTCCACCAGGGCGTCATAAAAGTTGGTCGCCAAATCACTTTGGATGACTTGGACATTCTCTAGTAAATACGTATAAGCTTGTTCAATTTTTTCAAAATCCATATTCCTATCTTATCAAATTTCCCTTCTTTTTTCCATCCTTATAGAAAAATCACTCCCTGATTAAGCGAGTGATTTTTGGGCTACTGTTAAAAAGAGTTCTGAGTAATTTCCTTGAAACAGGTCTTCAGCGCTATAGAGGATCTGACTATGTACAGATGAAAAACCAAACTGGGCTAGCCTGTTTTCCAGTTCAACCAATTCAAATCCATGATGGTTAGCCTCTGTCTTGGTAAAATCAGCAAGTAGGAGTTGTCCATCTTCCTTCAAATGTTGATGAAACAGTGAGAGAGCCGCATCCAAATCAGGCATATGATGAAGAACACGACAAACAACAATGAGATCAAACTCTTGCTCTAAGGGATTTTTCAGTAAATCTTGTTCCAAAAACTGGATATTCTTGATGTCTTGCTGCTCCGCTTTCAAACGAGCTTGTTCCAGCATTTTCTCCGAAATATCCACCAATGTTACAGACTTAGCTTGCTTGGCTAGGGGCAAGGTTAACAGACCCGTCCCTCCACCGAAATCCAAAATTTCTTTGTCTAATAGAAGATCAATCTGTTTCTCGACTGCTTGACAAACCAAGTTTGCAAGGAATATATTTTTAGGGGAATCAAAAGTTTCTGCTTTGTGGTTAAAATCATGTTTCATATTTTTAGTTTAGCACAAAGTAGCTTGATTGGCTAGGAATTCTCTTTCTTTTCAGCCTTCTCTTCTGATTTTTTCTTCTCTGCTTGATTACTTGAATCAGTCACTACCTTTTCCTTTTTATCTATTTTCTCTTCTTTGATTTTGACTGAAGGAAAGATGAACTCATATTGACTCTTAGGCGTACGAACCGTCGTCACCAAGCTTGTTTTCTTGTTTTGATAGCTTACCTGACCTAGATTAAAGACCTGTTCCCCACTTTCTTGCTCAACCTTATCTTTGGTTCGCTTAGCCATGGCAAAAGCAATCAGCTTTTCTTTATTCAAAGCATAGTCTTGATAGTGGGCGACTTGTCTGTTCAAGTAAAATTGTAACAAAAGACTAAAGATGGCTGCCATAGTGACTGCATAGAGGAGAACACCTGCCTTAACTTTTTTCTTTTTCCACACGATAGATGAACTCCCTTTCTAAGCCTTTTTGGAACTGGAAATGAAAGCGCACCAGTTGGTTGTCCTCTGTAATCTGAGCTGATTTGAGTCCATAAATCATAGGCTGATATCCTCGTCCACTGGCATCAGTTTTTCGAAAATCATCCGATTTTGACTTACCTATCGCAATTTCCTTGCCATCCTGCTTCATATAGAGGCGATTGCCCTCCACTTTTTCGAATTGCGAACGGTCTAATTCTGCCTCCAGCTGGTCCACAAACAAGAGCCACTCCTTTTGCTCGCTTTGTTGCTGGTAGCGAACTTCTGAAATGAGGAGCTGACTCATGGCTTGAAAGAGGAGTAAACTTCCACTGATGACAATGAGAGCAATCAGTGATTCCAACAAGGTGAAAGCATTGACCTTATGGCTCTTTGATAGCCAACAACTGTTCTGAACCATGATAAACCTCCAATCCCTTTTCACTAGAAAACACCTGAATCTCCACTCCGTTTATCTTTACCTGATTTTGACCTGTCTGCAAGGCCATCTTAGCTACCCTCAAGACTTCTTCCTTTTGCAAGATTTTTGCTTCTTCTTGCCTATTTTTTTGAATTTGTCCCAAAAGGAGCGTCGCGATGCTGGCAAAGATAGCTAGAGCCACTACTGCTTCCAGTAAAATCACTGCCCTAATTTTTTGTTTCCTTAATGCGTTTAATTTTTCCATTTCCTAGATATAATTGATAACGAATCGCTCCTTTGCTGGTCTGAAATTCAACCTTAGCCAGGGATGAATTTCCCCCAGCTCGGTCAAATGTGATACTTTGTCCTGATGGTGCCTGAATTCCTTTAGGAACGGTCAACTTTTGGCTGCCATTACTGATCGTCTGCCCATCTAAATTTAGACTAGTCTTTTGCTGACTAGCTACACTGCGTTTTTGTGTTTCCCGATAAAGTTCTTCAAACTCCATAAAGAAAATCTGCTCCCCTACCGCCTCAAAAGTGGACTGAACAGAGCCGGACAAGCCCAAGGCAAGGATACTCACAAGTCCCAAAATCAAGAGACTTTCAAGCATGGTAAAAGCCTTAATCTGCAACGGTTTGGCTGGTATTTTGTTTAGCATGGTATTCTTTATAAGCTTTAGCCTGTTCTTCCGTGATGCGCCCATCGTCTTGTAACTTGCTTAGGCTAGCTTCTTCATTCTTATCTAAGCTATAAAGTTCTGCCTGGCTTTCCACCACCTTAACAACAGCAGCTTTTCCTTTGTCATTGACTGCTTCTTTTTGCTTGGTCAGATTAGGTACAAAGAGTAATAGAAGCACGCTGATGATGAGCAAGACTACCAACATTTCCACAAGTGTAAAAGCTTTAACCTTAGCTTTTTTCAATAATGTCATCATTTTTTTCATGTTAAAAATTTACCTCCATATTTTGATACATAGGCATGAGCATTGCCGCATAAAGTAAAACGATAATCAGAGCCACAAAGATAAAAACCAGCGGTTGCACCAAATTCATGGTGCGGTTGACTCGGGTAAAAAAGGCTTCCCAAGTTTTTTCAGCATAGATTTCCAACTCACTACCCAGCTTGGACTTGACTTCCCCATACTCGATGATGAGACTCAACTCCTTCTTAAAGAAAGGATAGGTTCCTATCGTCTGAGAAAATTCGCGGCCATTTTGTAGGGATTGAGCTAAATCTTGACCGATTTCTTTAAAGAGCTGGGAACCTTGTTCCTGCATGATCTGAAAAATCTGCATCAGCTCCATCCCCTGCGAAATCATATTCCCCCACTCACGCGCATAATAGGCTGTCAAATAGGTCTGCACAAAGATTCCAAGAAAGGGAAGGCGTGCTAAGATAGAAAAGACGCGCATCTTAGAACTTCTTTTATAAAAAGTTAGTGCTAAAAGGGCAAGTATGAAAACAAACCCTACCATTCCTAGAAAAATTTGTGGCAGATTACCAATGATTTGGGTGGCAATATTGCTACTATCCAGTTGTGGTAGTAGGTAGTTACGTAGTCCCAGCATGATTAAGAGAAGAAAACCTAGTAAAATCAAGGGATAGGTCGCTACTTCAATTAATTTTTTCTTGACCTTGGCAAGATTGTCTAGATATTCTTCTATCTTTCCCAAACTCAGGTGAAGATTCCCATGGACTTCAGCTAGAGATAACTGGGTGACAATGGCACTTGAAAATCCCAAACTTTCCATCATTTCTGAGAATGATTTCCCCTGAGACAAGCCCGTGCGCATTTGTGTCACACACTGCTTGTCCAACAAGGCACTCCTATCTAAAAAAGAGATTGTCTCCACCAGATGAAAACCGCTGGAAAAGAGATTGTTAAACAGGGTGATGATATTTTTTTGCTTAGCTGTAGCTAATTTTTTCCGTTTCAGCCTGAAGACTTGTGATATGTCCATCTTTAAAAAGCTGGTCAATCTGTTCATTCCAGCTAGTTGGCTGGTGTTCTTGATAGTCTTTGTTGGCAAAGTCAACGATTCCTCCTCCCCCGATTAATCTTTGGTAGCAGACTCCTTGCAGAACGACTGCCAATTCCTCCTCACTCACACCCAACTCCAGCAGGCGCTCATAAACACCTCGGATACTCTTGGCATGAATGGTTGAAAAGACTGTCGCACCTGTCAAACTAGCTCTGACCACTGCACGCGCCGTCTCGCTGTCCCGAATTTCTCCGATAATCAAGAGATCTGGCCGATGACGCAAGGAAAGTTTGATGAGATTTTCATAGGTCAACCCGATTGCTTCGTTCAACTGCAACTGAAGCATGTCGTCCTGCTTGATTTCTACAGGATCTTCGATGGACATAACTTGCTGTCCTTTAAAGAGTAACTTGGCCAGTTCATGCATCAAGGTCGTCTTGCCACTTCCGACTGGACCAGCAAAGAGATAGAGACCACGTTGCCTATACTGCTTGCCAAGTTCTTCAATATCCTGAAACCAAAAATGCAAATCCTGCTCCTCATCATGCAACAAGCGAATCACCAAACTCTCCTGCCCTCGATAATCGCCTACAGTAGATAGACGTAGGGACGCCATCTTCTGGTCATAGGCATAATCACAGGAACCAAGTTGACTACGTCGCTTTTCTCCAACATTCATACCCGCCACAAACTTAAAGTGACTGATGACGGCCGCAAATTTTTCGAAATCATAACAACCGATTTTACAGCGCTTGTCTCCTACCCTCATATGAAGTTCATAGGCGTCTAACTTAGGGACAAAATAAATGTCTTGCGCCCCTTTTTTCCGGGCCGAACGAATGATTTCTTGTGCAATTTCTTGAACCATACTTACCTCCTCACCTATACTATTCGCAAAGATTTGGAAAAATAAAAAAAGCAACTCCAAAAAGTTACTTTTTCTCTATTTTAATTTCATACGGCAAGAACGGTGCCTTTCCTGACCTGTTTGTTTTTCATAGCCTGGACGTAATTTTTCATCTGGGATAACCTGCTCGTCCTGCAAAAGAGCCAAAGAATGGTATTGTTGTAAATAGTCGTCACATTCATCACACCAGCGTTGGTCTTCTGGATCCCAAAAAATAGTCATCAAGTCACTTCTACTTTTATAAAGAGGGGATTCTTGTTCCAGTCTAAACCAGCAAGTTTTATAGTATTTGAGAGCATCATAATACTGATCAAATTTTCTACTTGCTACAATATCTTCTTCCCAACCTTCTATAAACCACCAAGGTTCAAAATCTCCGTACATTTCTATAACACGATACATATTCATTCATTCCTTTGTACCGTATATTATAACCAATTCCGCTAAACAAGGAAAGAAATATGCTCATTTCTTAATTTTTTTGATAAAAAATCCAGCCATCCTATGATGACTGAATTTCTATTTGCTTATGTTCCAAAATGTTTTTACTACTTAAGCTTCTGAAATATCGTTTTCGATGATGACCTTGATGGCATGGTGGTCTGCTGCCTTACTGAAGACTTCATAGGCTTTTTCAATTTCACTTAGTTTGAAATAATGAGTTACCAATTTTTCTGGTTCAATCTTATGACTTTCAAGAGCTTTCAACAATTGTGGAGTGGTATTTGTAGATACCAAACCAGTTGTTACATTGATGTTGCGAATCCAAAGTTTGTCCAAATCGAATTCGACTGGTTTACCATGTACACCACAGTTGGCAACTGTTCCGTCTATACCGATAATCTTTTGACAGAAATCAAATGTTGCAGGAATACCAACAGCTTCGATAGCAACATCTACACCACGACCATCTGTCAAATCATAAATTTCTTTAATCGCTTTTTCAGGGTCTGAAGAATTAACCTTATGAGTCGCACCAAATGATAAAGCAGTTTCCAAGCGGTTATCGTCTAAGTCCACCATAATCAATTTGGCTGGTGAGTAGAATTGGGCTGTCAAAAGAGCAGCCAATCCAACTGGACCTGAACCAATAATGGCTACACTACAACCAGGTTCTACTTTCCCTTTCAAGACACCAATTTCATACCCAGTAGGCAAAATGTCTGATAGCATAACCAAGGCTTCATCTGACAAGTTTTCTGGAGTGTGGTAAAGAGTGTTATCTGCATGAGGGACACGTAAATATTCAGCCTGCATACCATCAATCAAGTGACCGAAAATCCAGCCCCCTTCGTCTTCACAGTGGGCATAAATTCCTTTTTTACAGTAGTAGCATTTACCACAGGCACAAACACAAGAAATCAAGACCTTATCACCTTTTTTGAAGTTAGAAACTCCTTCCCCAACTTCTTCAACAATCCCAATCCCTTCGTGACCAAGAATGGTACCACTTTGGCAAGCAGGGACATCCCCTTTGATAATATGGAGGTCTGTTCCACAAATAGTAGTTTTTACGATACGCACAATAGCGTCTGTTGGCTTGCGAATCACTGGTTTGTCTACATCAACAAAAGAAGCAAGTCCTGGTTTAACATAAGTATAGGCTTTCATAAAGCACTCCTCCTTTTTTTATTTGTACTATTTATAATACAATTGTAAGCCTTTTCATTTGTTTGTTCAAGATTTTTTGTGATTTTTTTAACTTTTTTATTTACCGGTAAAGTAATATAGATAAAAAAGCAGAAGCTAATCTCTAACTTCTGCTTTCTCTCTTATGCTTGATAACGTTTCACACCGTCTAGGTAGGTTGCTACCAATTCCAAATCTTTATCTAATACGATAAAGTCTGCATCATATCCTTCACGGATTTGACCACAAACATCATCAATGTGAACAGATTTTGCTGGGTTAAGGCTGGCCATCATGACTGCTTCATGTGGATTCGCAATGCCCCATTCGACCACATTCTTCAAACCGTCCTTGAGTTTGAGGATAGAACCTGCCAAATTGCCTGTCGATTTGAGGCGTGCAGTTCCATTTGCAACGACAACTGGAAATTCTCCCAACATATAGTCACCGTCTTCCAATCCACCCGCTGTCATACAGTCTGTGATAAGGGCGATATTTTCAGTTCCTTTTTGTTTGAGCAAAATATCACAGGCCTTGGGATCTACGTGGTGACCATCACATATCAACTCTGCATAGGTGTGTGGTAATTGATACATGGCTCCAACCATACCGAGTTCGCGGTGAGTCAACCCACGCATTCCATTGTAGGCGTGTACCCAAACACTCGCTCCAGCATCGACTGCTTTTTTAGCTTCATCAAAAGTCGCGTTTGAGTGCCCAAGAGCAACCGTCACACCTTCGCCCGTAACTGTACGAACAAAGTCTTCTACACCTTCACGTTCTGGCGCAAGGGCAATTTTATTTAGCAAGCCATTTGCTGCTTTTTGCCAAGTACGGAACTCATCCATACGAGGATCTTTCATGTAAGCAGGGTTTTGAGCCCCCTTGTATTTCTCTGTGAAATAAGGTCCTTCAAAATAAATTCCACGAATCTTAGCTCCACTTGCTTCCTGGTAACGAGCACCGATATTTTCAGTTACCGCGAGCAATTGCTCATAAGTTGATGTCAAAGTGGTTGGTAAGAAGCTCGTTACTCCCATGCTGAGGAGTCCTTCACTCATGGTATGAAGGGTTCCTTCGATATTATTATCCATAACATCCACACCACCAAATCCATGAATGTGGGTATCCACAAGTCCTGGCGCAATGCTGTATCCTGTATAGTCAATGACGTCAGCGCCTTCAGGAATTTGTTCTACATGTTTTCCAAACTTGCCGTCTACAAGTTCCAAGTAACCACCACGACGAACTCCGTGTGGGTAGAAAAACTGATCCGCTTTAATATAGTTAGGCATAATGTTAACCTCCTTAAAAGATTGATTCTACAATTTATTATGTCAATTACATTATAAACCTTTCTTTTTTATTTGTAAATGGTATAGACCTATTTTCTAGAGATATTTTAAAAGAGCTGGATTTCTCCAACTCTTCTCTTTTTAATACAAGTTATTTTGATTTGACCGGCTTGTCTTGAGCTGTTTGCAAGGCTGCAGCAATGGTATCTGCATACAATTTAGCTCCTGCTTCAATCTTACTATTGTCACTTCCAAAATGGACTTGGTCTGTTCCAGTCCAGATCTCTGGATGCTCTTTAGCAACTTGATTCCAATCTGCTATCGTGATGTAAGGAGTCTTCTCTGCCAATTCTCTCATATAGGCAGCCGCCTTCTCAACGATTGCATAGGTCTCTTTTGTCTTATCTCCTTCATAAGGAGTCACCAAAACCATATGGTGCCCCTTAGGAAGATTTTTCACGATACTATCCCAATCTTCCTTGTAATTTTCAGGATTATTTACCCCAGTTGCAATAACCACCATCTTTGGTAGAAATTTATTCTGGCTATTGTTGAGCATGATTTCATTGGCAGTCTTGGTTGTTCTGCTGACTTGTGCATTAATCTGTGCCCCTGGAAGGGCTGTCTGCAAGGCTGTATTAGCTCTTAGTGCTACCGAATCACCAATTAACATAGTGCCATCAGCAATTCCTAAACTATCAGCTTCTGCTCGTTCTGTCATCACCTTGGTCTGGCTAATATTTGTTGCAGCTTGCTTCAAGCCATTGACAGTTAAGTCTGTCTCAAAAGCTCCCACTTGTGGTGCCAGCAAAGTTACTAAGAAGACAATGAAGGCCAAGATTCCAGTACTTGCTGCAAGGATTGTGTGAATATGAGGCAGGGGACGAAGGGCTTGTATAATAGGTGTGTTCTTTCCCGCAATCCAAGGTTCCAGCACATAAAATGACAGGCTGGCAAATCCATAAGAAAAAAACAAAGTCAGTAACACAGCAAGAAGATTTGATGTCAACTGTGAGAAAATGATATAGAAAGGCCAATGGAAAAGATAAACCGCATAGCTAGTATCCGCTAAAAAGCTGATAATCTTTGGCTCCTGCATGTTAGGAGTCTTTTCATGTAAGACACGCGCCGCCAGAATCATAGCAAGGGCTGCAAGGCTGGCAAGCAAGAAGCCCATAAGATAGGCAAAGAGATAGGTAAATTTGACAAAGAAGGTCAAAATGAGTAAGAATCCAAAACCTCCTCCAAAAACCAAAAGGGTCTTGCGTAAATCCCAGATTTTATCCAATTGCTTAACTAGGGAAGTCGTCTGACGAACGCCTACAATCGTTGCTAGGATACTTCCCAAAAAGAATGGATAGACATGAGTTAAACTGGAGAAGTAAACAGAGGAATAAGAGGTTACTAGAAAACTACCAATAAACATGGAGAAGAAGCTGATTAAGAAGGCAGCAGCAGATAAGAGAAAGACCATTCCTTTCAACTGACCATTTGATCTAGACTGTTTAGATAAGAACCAAACTGCCAATCCCCAGAGGATATAGTAGTGAACCTCAACAGCCAAGCTCCAATTATGAACAAACAAATGAGGAATGAACTGAGATTCATAACTCCCACCTGTTAGCAGTTCATAGAAGTTGGTCATAAAGCCTAAGACACCCGCAATCTGACCTCCAATTCCAGCCACATAGTCTTGGCGAACCAAGAAAGTAAAGGGCATGGTCACCAAGACCATCAAAACCACAGGCGGCACAATCCGATAAAAGCGTCTCCTAAAAAATCCTATCAAGTCAATCTCATGATTTTTAGAAAATTCTTCGACGAGTAGAGCCGTAATCAGGAAACCTGAAAATGTGAAAAAGACATCTACCCCGAAAAAACCTCCAGGAAAGATGGTCTGAAAGAAATGATACAAGAGTACCAGTAGTAAACCTGTAATCCTAATCAAGGAAAACCATTTAATGCGCATACGAGTTTATTCTTCCTTTCATTGTACACTTTATTCTATCAAAAAAAGAAGAAAAATCCCAAGAGAAAACTTAGGATTTTTAGCTTATATCAATTCCAGTTTAAAAATTACGGCCTGACTTATTATAACCATATTTTTCAACAAAATACTCACGGAATTCCAAGAGATTGTCATCCATGATGGCTTGTCGCACTTGCTTCATCAGGTTAAGCAAGAAGTAAAGGTTATGGTAGCTAGTCAAGCGGATACCAAAGGTTTCATCGGCCTTGAGCAGGTGACGAAGGTAGGCGCGTGTATAGTTCTTACATGTGTAGCAATCACACTCAGGATCCAGTGGCGTAAAGTCCTCAGCAAACTGGGCATTTTTGACAACCAAACGACCTTGACTGGTCATACAAGTCCCATTACGAGCGATACGAGTCGGCAAGACACAATCAAACATATCCACTCCACGAATCACCCCATCAATCAAGCTATCTGGCGCTCCCACACCCATCAAATAGCGAGGTTTGTTTTCGGGCAACAATTGGGTTGTAAAGTCCAAGACAGCATTCATCTCTTCGTGGGTTTCTCCCACTGCCAAACCACCGATAGAGTAGCCTGGGAAAGCCATGCTGACCAGGTCATGGGCCGATTGGCGGCGAAGGTCTTCAAACCCTGCCCCCTGCACAATTCCAAACAAACCTTGGTCATGCGGACGGCGGTGAGCCTTCAAACCACGCTCAGCCCAACGACTAGTACGTTCGATTGATTTCTTAACGTAGTCGTAAGGTTGATAAAACTGGGGACATTCGTCAAAGGACATCATGATGTCTGAGCCCAAATTATTCTGAATAGAAATGGCTTTTTCTGGGGACAAGAACATCTTAGAACCATTGAGATGGTTTTTAAAGGTTACTCCTTCTTCTGTGATATTACGGCTATCTGCTAAGGAATAAACCTGAAAACCACCACTATCTGTCAAGATAGGCTGGTCCCAATTCATGAACTTGTGGAGACCACCTGCGCGTGCGATGAGTTCATCTCCAGGGCGAAGCCAGAGATGATAGGTGTTTGACAGGATAATTCCCGAACCCATCTCCTTCAATTCTTCAGGCGACTGAGTTTTGACAGTGGCTTGTGTCCCAACTGGCATAAACATAGGTGTTGGGAAGGTACCGTGGGGAGTGATGATTTCTCCCAGACGAGCTCCTGTGTGTTTTTCTTTCTTAATCAAACGATATTTGATTGGTGAATCTGACATTTTTTACCTCCGAAGCTGAGAAAGACAGTCCCAGTTCATACTTTGTGCCCAAGGGCATACTGTATGATTTTATCAAAAAAAGTAGGAACTGTCACGAACTATGTATAGGAACTATGGTATAATGAGAGAATGAAATACCCAAAAATTGATTTAAAAACCATTCGTCTGCAGGCTAGACAATTTCAATCTGAAAATCCCCGCCTCTTTCTCGTCTATCTCTTACCTAGCATACTGGTCATTTTGTCTGGCTTCCTCAATCCCTTAGAGCGCATCAACGAGAGTGTTTTAGAACAACCCTTTTTAAGCGTGTTTGACCATGTATTCCAAGCCTACCTTTTTCCTCTATTAGTCTCCTTTATCGGAACTATTCTTCTAACCAGTTCAGTCTACACAACACTTAAACTCATCAAGAATCCTGATACAGAACTATCCGTCAAAAATAGTCTAACTCTCTTTAATGAAGAGCACTTTTCACAAACCTTTTTGACTCTTCTTCTCAAACGTCTCTATCTCTTCTTATGGAGCATTCCTAGTTTGCTTGGGATTTACTTCCTCTTTTACAGTAGCTTTTTAGCCAAGAAATTCGTTGCAATCCATCCTGAATTTCCTAATCTGGATCTCTCGTCAATTGAAACTGAACATTTCCTCTTGACCTTTGGTCTTTACTTTCTAGCAAGTATCCTCTTGATGATTGTCGGAAATAGTCTCTATATCCCACAATACTATGCCTATTCGCAGGTAGAATTTCTCCTCTGTGACACCCTAGACTTAGGACAAGCCAAACCAGGACAAATACTAAAAACCAGCCGTTTCCTGATGAAAGGCTACAAATTTCAGCGCTTTATTCTAGATCTACAACTCCTTCCTTGGTACTTCCTCAATTGGATTACCTTTGGGATTGCTAGTTTCTCACTCCTACCCTACATTCAAATTAATAAAATGATTTTTTACCGAGCAGTATTGGCTCGAAAACGTCCAAAAGCTTGAAGGTTTTCCCTCAAGCTTTTTTCTATCAATGAGTTTCTCCGCCTACCAACTTGAGGTCCTGATCTCCATGTTCTATAATGGCGCCGATTGCCGCTTCTATCCCTCGCCTAATATCCACTAAACTCATAGCTGGGGTAGTCGGTCGATTCACCACCTGTTCCATCATATAAGGAATATGCATAAAACCTGCCTTGACATGGGGAAATTTCTTTTCTACCAAATAGAGGACTTGATACATCAAATGATTGCAGACAAAAGTCCCTGCAGTATTGGAAACAGAGGCCGGCAATCCCTCTTTTTTTATAGCTTGAACCATCGCTTTAATCGGCAGACTACTAAAGTAGGCAGGAGCACCGTCTGGGCGAATGGTAAGGTCAATCGGTTGATTACCCTCATTATCAGGAATCCGTGCATCGTCTTGATTAATAGCTACTCGCTCAGGCGTCAAGCTAGTTCTTCCACCTGCTTGGCCGATACAAAGGACAAAGTCAGGTTGATAGCGGTTCATCTCTTCTTCCAATACTTGAGCCGATTTGTGAAAGACTGTTGGCACTTCTAGCCAACGAAGCTCAGCACCATGGATTTCAGCTGGTAAACCTTTAATGGCCTCCAAAGCTGGATTGACCTTTTCCCCTCCAAAGGGCTCAAAACCTGTCACTAATACTTTCATTTCTAACTCCTCAAAACCAATTTAATGAAACTATTTTATTAAAAACAAGTATAACATATTTCCTTTATTCTGGAGTGAAAAGGACTAGAGAGACTAGGATTGATTTTTGAGCTTATTTAAAGAAAAAAATACTAATCAAGGATAAAATAGCTGGTCCACCTTGCTTCAAAATAATTTTCTTATCTGTTGTTAGAGAGCCATAAGCCGCAGCACCAATCACAAATAAAACAAAAATAGTCACAATTTCTAAATTCTGTGAGAAATAAATTCCATACAAGAGAAAGACTCCTAGTAGAGCATTATAAATCCCTTGATTTTTAAACAATGACCTTACAGACGGACGAGCCAGTTCTTCCTTTTTCATGTTAAAGACACGACTAGTCGCATCTGATTGCGTTGCAATACTTTCCAAATAAAAAATGTAAAAATGCTCCAAAGCAACAGTCGTTGCTAAAATGATTGTCATAATTGACATCTATTTCTCCTTAAATTTCTATATTTTCAATACCTAAAACCAATTTATTTAATAAACGGCTGAGCTCTGTTCTTTCAGACTCTGTTAAGATACTTTCCATCTCTTGCTTAACCTTGATATGCTGTAGAGGTGGATTCATCACTAACTGCTCCTTGGCATACTTCGTAGCCTCTACCAACACTTCTCGCTGATTTTCAGGATTGCGATGACGCTCCACCAAACCTTCCTTTTCCAGAATTTTGAAATGTCGGGTCAAAGCAGCCTGATCAATCTTCAAACGCTCCTGAACCGCTATTTGATTACAAGGGGAATGCTTCATCAAAAATAATAAAATCTGATACCGTGTCAAACTAATCCCAAGTCTTTTTTCAAACAATTGCGTACTTGCTTGCTCAGACAAGCGGAGTTGATAAAGTAAATCTTGAATCTCTAACATTTCTTCTTCCCTTTTATTGATTTATCAATAGTTGATTAATCAAGTATAATACAAAGTAAAATAGATTGCAAGAATGTTGCTTCAATCATTACAAAATGGTAACTTCCATTTCCCATTCAAATTGACAAACAAAAAAACGAACGAGACTCGCTTCCTATCACGAAAGCTAGATCTCATTCATCAAAATGATATTACAAAGTCTGGCTTATCCATTCATTGAAACGTGAACGTGATCATAGTGATTTTCTGTCACGCTACCACGGTCTGGCATTGGGTTCCAAGTATTAGCTGGCCCATATTTACTATCGAATGGAGCATAGAAACGTTGTTTCCAGATGATATAACTAATACCACGGCTAGCCATGTTTTGAATAGCGTATTCCGCAATCTTATCCCCTAGTTCTGAGCTTTCTGGTACCATAAAATCGATAGCCAAACCTTTTCCGTGATCTCCACTATCTCCTGGACGGTAACCACTAAAGAATGTGATGCCAAACAAGTTGGCGATTTCTTCTTTAAAGGCAGCTGTTTGTGGTTGAAGACCTGCATTTTCAGATTTCGCTACCGCCAGTCCAACATAATCGGGCGCTGCTGGAGCTGCGTAAGTTGTTGAAACTGTTTTCTTCTCTTCTGGTTGATAAGTAGGAACTGCTGTTGTAGCTTCATTTGATGAGGTTTCTTCTAAACTTGTTGCAGTTGTTTCGGTTGCTTTTTCTTCTACTGGCGTTGTAGTTGCTTCTACTGCTGATTCAGCTTGAGTGCTTGCTTGTGTTTCATCTTTCTCAGCTGGAGTCGTTGCCTGAGGAGCTGCTTCTGCAACTGCACTACTTGTTTCGGCTGTTTGCTCCGCTGACGTTGAAGTATTTGTAGATGGTGCTACTTCTTCTGTAGTAGCAGCTGTCTCTGCAACTTCTGAATTTGTTGCTACTTCTTTTGTACTTGTAGTTTCTACCGCTTTTGGCGCTTCTGCAATTGGTTGAGAAAGGTCTGCAACCTGAACAGTTTGATCATCAACCGTCACTTGATTGGTTGTCAAATCTGCTGTCGCAGTTGTCACTTCTTCACTAGAGTCTGCTTGAGGAGTTTGGATTTCAACTTCTGTTACTTCTTCTGCTTCATTGACAGTCGTTGTCAAAACAGTTTCTGGGAAAATCAAGTCCATATTAGTGATTTTATTCAAATTCGCAAGAACTGTGACATCTACACCCAAGGCTTCTGCAATGGTGCTCAAAGTATCACCATATTGAACGGTATAACTTGTTTTGTTATCCGTTTTAGTCAAATCGTTTTGGATTTGCTCAACACTACGTGCAGTCCAAAGAACTTCTTCTGCTTGAGTTGCCAATACTGGGGCAAATGACAGGGCTACTGTTGACGCTAATAAAATTCTTTTCTTCATTCTTTCAAATTCCTTTCAAATGAGTACCTGTCTATCATAACACAAAAAGAGCAGAAAAAAAGCCCTCTCGGGCCTATTTAACAGAACTGTCTATTCTTTGTAACAAACTCGGTTACTTGAAACAGTTTGTTAGGTCTCTGTCACAGAACTGACACAATCTTTTTATCGCTCAGACTTAAAAAAACGGGAAATATCTGCTAACTCTTGAATTCTGTGATTGCCTTCATAAGACGACTCTAAAAAATTAATGCTCTGAATACCACTATTCTGGGCAAATTCTACATCCAGAGTCCGATCCCCTATATAATAGGTTTTCTCAGGATACAACTGATACTTGTCTAACAGATAGGTAGCCGCTTCCGGATTAGGCTTCCGCACAAAACCACTCTGACTGGTTAAAATCTCTGTAAAATAGGACTCCAAACCCAAGTCTCTTAGAATGGTAAAAGCATTGTCTCCCTTATGAGTGTAAACAAAATTCCGAATCCCTACTTGGTCTGCCCAACTCAACACCTCACGCGCACCTGGCATTAAGACTACTTGGGCATTCTTTTCAGCCAGACTCTGGGCACGCACTTGATTGAGCATTTCCACATCCAGCTTTCTCTCTTCTGCCACCTGCACAAGTAAATCCTGCACCGAAAACTTGAGGATAAACTCTCTCACCTGCTCCTTATCATAAGGAATAGAAAACTGAGCAAAAGTTTCCTCAATCCCTGACAAAATCGCTTCGTAAGAGTCCAATAAAGTCCCGTCTAAATCCCAAATAAAAGCTGTTTTTTGCATTTCCTATCCTCTCAAGCTCATATAACGCTGGTAACGGTAACGTAGAAATAACCAACGAAAACCATTATCCAAAAGGGTTCCGGCCCAAATACCGGACAAGCCCCAACCAAGCACAATCCCCATCAGATATCCTGTTCCAATGCGGATACACCACATTCCTATACTTGTCGCATAAAAGGGAAGCCGAGCATTGCCCAAACCCTGCCAAACTGCTGTATAGATGACTGTTCCTATCGTCATAGGAGTACCAAGTAGTGAAAAAAGTGTCACTAGCACACTAGCCTCCACCGCTAGAGAATCATTCGTATAGAGATGAGTCAGTGGTATGCCCAAGGCATAGACACTAAGCGTCAAGGGCAACATGAGAAGCAGAGAAAGCCAAAAGGTTTGCTTGCTCAAATTAGCTACTTTTTTCCAATTATCCTCCCCAACTGCTCGAGCCACCAGCATGACCGTTGCCGTAGCGACGCCAAAGGCAGGCATATAGTTAAACTGGGTCAAGACTTCTCCGACTGCATTTCCAGCCACTGCCTCTGTCCCGAAAGACACAACCAAGGCAATGATTACTACATCTCCAGCCCGCATCATAAGCCGCTCTCCAGCTGCTGGCAAAGCTAAGGTCAATAGTTCCTTATCTAAACCAAAAGTCGGTTTCTCAAAAGTCAACTTTAATTGCGACCATAAAATCACAAGACCAACCAAACGAGACAGAATAGTCCCCCAAGCAACACCTGCTATCCCCATATCCAGTACAAAAATAGCTAGACTGGAAAAGAGAATATTCAAGGCATTGGATAAAAAACTAACATAGAGAGGCAGACGTGGATTATGCGTTGCACGAATCAAGGCTCCCAGACTAGTCATTAAACCTAAGAGAACAATCGATCCTCCTACCAAAGATAGGTAGAGTCCTCCACTCTCAGCTACATCTCTCTCCGTCCCCAGAAGCCCTATCATCTCTTGCCCAGCGAAGATAGACAAAGCTCCTAAAAGGAAACTTAATAGTAAGGTAATCTTCAACGCCTCAGTCACATGATAGGCTAGCATAGATTGATCCTTCTGCCCCAAACTTTTTGAAATAACACTAGAAATAGCTGCTCCAAGAGCAATGAAAATCGCCTGGTAAATCGTGATAATATTGCCAGCTACTGAAACACCCGAAATGGCTATCAATCCTAAATGAGCAACCAAGTAACTGTCCACCATCCCCATGAGCATCTGCAAAAAGTTTTCGCCCATAGCTGGCAAGGCAATATTAAGAATGTCTTTATTTTTCTTAAACAATCCTTCCTCCTGATGAAAAGAAACTCAGTTGGTTTCCCAACCGAGTTTACTCCCTCTGTCTTAAAGTCCTAGATAAGCCTCAACTGCTACTTGCATGTCTGTTGCTGCAACAGTTGTCTTATGACGAACAGGAGCTGTTTCAAGCCCGTCAACTGCTGGCGGCACTGCCACTCCTGAAATATCATGTAATTGAGCCAAGGCTTCAAAGTCGCCAAGCCCTGATTTTCCAGTTACAGCTTCTACTGCAACCACTGGGAACTTGTATGGACTCGCTGTTGAAGCAATCACTGTCTTAGTCACATCGCCAGTAGCCGCTTGGTATTTCTTATAAACTGCCGAGGCAACCGCCGTATGTGGATCCTCGATATAAGAATCTGCCTCATAAACACGCTTGATTTCTGCCACTGTTTCTTCCTCAGTCGCATATTCAGCTGCAAAGAGGTTAAGAATCTCTGCATCAAAGTCTGTCAACTCATATTGTCCTTGCTTGTTCAAGGCATTCATGAGTTCAGCTGTTTTAACCGCATCATTCCCCAAAAGATGGAAAATCAGGCGCTCCAAGTTTGAAGATACTAAGATATCCATAGATGGACTAGTTGTTACCTTAAACTCACGCTTCTTATCGTAAACACGTGTCTTGAAGAAGTCTGTCAAAACATTGTTGTCATTTGAAGCACAGATTAATTTGCCAACTGGTAGACCAATTTGCTTAGCATAAAAGGCAGCTAAGATATTTCCAAAGTTTCCTGTTGGTACTGTGAAGTTGACCTTATCACCAGCCAAAATCTCACCAGTTTTAACAAGCTGAGCGTAGGCATAAACATAGTAGACAATCTGTGGTACCAAACGACCAATATTCATAGAGTTAGCTGATGAAAATTGCAACTTGTTGGCCGCTAATCTTTCACGAAGAGCCACATCGTTAAACATATGCTTCACATTCGTTTGGGCATCATCAAAGTTACCATCAATAGCGATAACATGAGTATTGTCGCCAGTCTGAGTGGTCATTTGCAACTCTTGTACCTTGCTGACACCATCCTTTGGATAAAAGACGATAATCTCAGTACCAGGAACATCCGCAAACCCTGCCATAGCAGCTTTCCCAGTATCACCAGATGTCGCTGTCAAAATGACGATTTTGTTCTCTAAACCATGCTTCCTAGTAGCTGTTGTCATAAAGTATGGCAAAATAGACAAGGCCATATCCTTAAAAGCAATTGTTGAACCATGGAACAGTTCCAAGTTATATTGCCCGTCTAATTTCACTAATGGTGCGATAGCTGGAGTATCAAACTTGCTATCGTAGGCATTGTTGATACAGTAGTCCAACTCTTCAGCTGTAAAGTCATCTAAAAATGCTGACAAAACTAACTTAGCAACTTCCTGATAAGAAGCATCTTTCAATTTGTCAAAATCCAAATCTACCTTTGGATAAGTAAGCGGTGTAAACAAACCACCATCCGTTGCCAAACCTTGCAAAATTGCTTGGCTAGCAGTTACTGTATTGTTAGCATCACGCGTTGATTGATAAACTAATGTCATTACTCTCTATCCTTTATCTATAGTCTCATCCATTATATCATGATTTTTCAGAAAATTCTCCTTTTACAAGAGAAATTATAGGCTCAATTCTTCTTTCAAAGGCTGTAAGTAGGTCATTTCTTGCTTATTTCTCATCTCCAGTCCTTCCTCAGCTAGAAGGAGTAAATCTTTGGAAAATTCAATAATCGCAGTTTTTTTCTCAGCTATAAGATTTTTTTTAGAAAATTGCCGTCTTAAAAACTTGTAATCACGACCAAATTCTTTAAAGAAAGGTGCTGTTTCTAAGTAAGCTTCTAACTTATCTAAATTAACCAACAATCCTAAGTGAAAAGTTGCTGAAGCGAAGGTTCTATCTAGAGGTTGAGTACACACACTACGAAACTCAACTGTTCCGCGAGTCGTTAAGTCTTGGTACTGATAACTACGATGGGTTTCAAAATCCTTCTCTTGAGGATAAATAATAATCTCATCCCCATTAAGCGCATATGCTTGGATTTCAGGTGTAGTCAGGTACTCGCTTGCCTGAATGGGATAAAAATAATAGGTTTGTTCTTCACGTTCCGCAGTAAAAATTGCAGAATGATCTAGATAATCAAAAAAATCATCCTCATCTTTAAAGAGTCTAGCATTGACCCCGACATTTTCTGGATAGATACCATGCATAGATTCTTCCCAGAAAATATCTCTTGAAATTTTCGTATCCCAATCCTCACCTGAAAACTCAGAATTTGCAAATAAATAAGCCTTAACTGCTTCAATTTGGGTAAAAGCATTAATCACTCTTAAATAGTTAGACTTTGAAACATCCAGTTGTACCTGACTCCCACATATAAAAGCACCATATTCAGGGAAATGATGCAAGTCTGATTTAGCAACATTTCTACTCATATTCAAATAATCCATCAACATCTGATAGCGTGGATAAGCCACTGGACAATTCTCATTTTTATCCCAGTTGGGATGGATACCACAGCCAACAATAGCATGATTTGATTCAGCTAACTTCTTCTGGATTGCCTCCATATAAATATTAAAACGTTCTTCAACTTCTTGTATCGTTTCAGCCTTACCAAATGCAAACTCAATCGTAGTATAGGAAACTTCAAATAAAATAGTATCCTGACTTACTGGGTCCACTAACTGAATAGGAGTCCCAAAATCATCTACCTTTTCGACAGTAAAATCCAAAGCAGAAACTAAATATCGGAATAAGTACTTGATAACTTCAACATCTGTAGCATCCCCTTCCAAGTTTACAACAGGATATTCCAGCTCAATCCCGACAAACAATTCAGGATTTTCTTTAATATTTTTTAAATACCGATGTTTTAATAAATCGATAGAACGAGACATACTTCCCTACACTTTCATAATCTAAATAAAATTTGAATAACTATTATTATACCAAAAATAATATAAAAAGGAACGAAGATTTACAACGTTCCTTCCTCTATACTATACCGGCGGCCGGGGTCGAACCGGCACGTCCTTGCGGACACTGGATTTTGAGTCCAGCGCGTCTGCCAATTCCGCCACGCCGGCAAATAGTAACTGGGGTAGCTGGATTCGAACCAACGCATGAGGGAGTCAAAGTCCCTTGCCTTACCGCTTGGCTATACCCCAATAATATAAAATAGGCGAGTGATGGGGATCGAACCCACGCATGCCAGAGCCACAATCTGGTGTGTTAACCACTTCACCACACCCGCCATAATTTTATTAACACGGGCAGTAGGAATTGAACCCACACTGAAGGTTTTGGAGACCTTAGTTCTACCTTTAAACTATGCCCGTAACTAAAATAATGGAAGGGGAGGGATTCGAACCCCCGAACCCGAAGGAGCGGATTTACAGTCCGCCGCGTTTAGCCTCTTCGCTACCCTTCCGAAAAATATATAATGGCGCGAGACGGAATCGAACCGCCGACACATGGAGCTTCAATCCATTGCTCTACCAACTGAGCTACCGAGCCTTATTGCGGGAG
>NZ_NCVH01000022.1:0-35507 GCF_002096855.1 Streptococcus mitis
GATTTTTATCGCTCTCAATATCAAAAAAGAAAGGACTAAATCTGTCCTTTCTCGAGCTTAGCTTTTCTTCAACCCACTACAGTTGACAAAGAGCCAAAATAAAAACCAGCTCGCGCTGGTTTTTTAGTTACTAATTTTCTGTTTCAACGAATCGTCCCAAAATATGAACATTCTCTGATACAGAGACAAAGGCACCTGGATCCACCTGTTTCATAATCTGTTTAAATTCATTAAACTCTGCACGTGTAATGACAGTGATTAAAACTGCCTTTCTCTCGTGATTATAGGTTCCTTCTGCATCGTGGATCATGGTTGCTCCGCGGTGCAACTTTTTATGGATTTTTTCAATTACCTTGTCTGGATGATTGGTCACAATCATGGCCTGCATGCGTTTTTGCTTGGTAAAGACCGCATCTGTCACACGGCTAGAGACAAAGATGGTAATCATAGAGTAGAGAGCGTATTTCCAACCAAATGTCAAACCAGCTATCAGCATGATAGTCCCATTTACCAAGAAAGAAATACTACCGACATTCCTCCCCGTTTTCTTGCGAATGGTCAGGCTGACAATATCTGTACCTCCACTGGAGATATTATTGCGAAGAGCAAAACCAATCCCCAAGCCCATGACAACACCCCCAAAAAGGGCATTGATAATGGGATCCTCCGTCAAGGTTGCCACAGGGACAAACTGGATAAAGAAGGAACTCATGGATACCGTGATAAATGTAAAGACGGTAAACTTATGGCCAATCTGATACCAAGCTAAGACCATCAAAGGGAAGTTAATGGCGTAGAAGGTTAGCGAAATCGGAATATGAAAACCAAACCAATGATTACTCAAGGCAGAGATAATCTGTGCTAGACCTGTCGCACCACTCGAATACACATGCCCTGGTTGGAAAAAGAAATTGACCGCTACTGCTGATAAAAAACCATAGACCAGAGAGGCCGAAATCTTCTCATCATATTTTTCGCGAGAGATGCTTTGTAAGACACGTAAAATTTTTATCTGATGAGCAAAGCGGCGCAGATAATAGCGCCACCGCTTAATTCGTTTTGCTTGTTTCATCTTCTTCTACTTGTAAGCTGAGTTCCTCTAGTTGTTTGAGAGCTACTGTTGAAGGAGCTTGTGTCATTGGATCAGTTGCCTTGTTGTTCTTAGGAAAGGCAATGACTTCACGGATATTTTCTTCTCCTGCAAGCAACATTACAAAACGATCAAGCCCGATAGCCAAACCACCGTGTGGTGGGAAACCATAGTCCATGGCTTCAAGAAGGAAGCCAAACTGGTCATTTGCTTCTTCGGCTGAGAAACCAAGAGCCTTGAACATGCGTTCTTGAAGGGCTTTTTGATTGATACGAAGGCTACCACCACCAAGCTCATAACCGTTCAAGACGATATCGTAAGCAATGGCACGAACCTTAGCCAAATCACCTTCTAATTCGTGAGCAGTCTCTTCCTGTGGAAGGGTGAACGGATGGTGGGCGCTCATGTAGCGACCTTCTTCTTCAGACCATTCAAACATTGGCCAGTCAACCACCCAAAGGAAGTTAAATTTATTGTTATCAATCAAACCAAGCTCTTTGGCAATACGTCCACGAAGGGCACCAAGAGTTGCATTGCCCACTTCAAGCGTATCCGCCACAAAGAGAACCAAGTCCTTATCTTCAAGAGCAAGAGCTGTTGTCAATTCTGCTTGGATGCCTGTCAAGAACTTGGCAACTGGTCCGTTTAATTCTCCATCAATAACCTTGACCCAAGCAAGGCCTTTGGCACCGTACTGCTTGGCTACTTCCGTCATCTTGTCGATGTCTTTACGTGAATAGTTGTCCGCAGCTCCTTTGACCACAATTGCTTTTACAGCAGGTGCTTCTGAAAAGACTTTAAAGTCTACACCTTTGACAACTTCTGTTAAGTCCTGAAGCAACATGTCAAAACGGGTATCTGGCTTATCAGAACCATAAAGAGCCATCGCATCATCATACTTCATACGTGGGAAAGGCAGAGTGACTTCAATGCCTTTTGTTTCCTTCATGACACGCGCAATCAAGCCTTCTGTGATATCTTGGATTTCTTGCTCAGTAAGGAAAGATGTTTCCAAGTCGACCTGGGTAAACTCAGGCTGGCGATCTCCACGCAAGTCCTCATCACGGAAACATTTAACGATTTGGTAGTAGCGGTCAAAACCAGCATTCATCAAGAGCTGTTTCGTGATTTGTGGACTTTGAGGAAGAGCGTAAAAATGCCCTTTATTGACACGAGATGGTACCAAATAGTCACGCGCCCCTTCAGGCGTTGACTTAGAAAGGAATGGGGTCTCCACGTCGACAAACTCCAACTCATCCAAGTAGTTGCGGATAGAGTGGGTCACCTTGGCACGAAGTTTAAGATTTTCCAACATTTCTGGACGACGAAGGTCAAGGTAACGGTAACGCAAACGCGTATCGTCATTGGCCTCAATGCCATCCTTAATCTCAAATGGTGTTGTCTTAGCTGTATTAAGCACTGTCAGAGCTGTTACATTTAACTCAACCGCACCAGTTGGCAACTTATCATTGGCTTGCTCACGCGCAGCGACCTGACCTGTCACCTCGATAACAAATTCGCTACGAAGGCTTTCAGCTGTTGCCATGACCTCTGCAGATACTTTTTCAGGGTTGATAACCAACTGCATGATTCCTTCACGGTCACGAAGATCGATAAAGATCAAACCACCAAGGTCACGACGACGGCCAACCCATCCTTTCAAGGTTATTTCTTGTCCGATGTGTTCCTCACGAACACGACCAGCATACATACTACGTTTCATGTTTTCTCTCCTCTTTTATTCTGTTACTATTTTACCATAAAAGCGCAGGCTCTTCATGAAAATCATCAGAAAAGTTTGCCAGTCTTTAAAAATCAAGTGAAGACTCTAAAAATTAGCACCCATACAAAAATCCGATGAAAACATCACCGGACTCTTTTATTTTGAATTTTTGCCTGCTTTACGCTTTTCAGCAATTTCGGCTGCCTTTCGAGGCAAGACAATTTCCGTTGTGTAAGCTGTCCCAAAGCGCAAGACACCTGCAATAGGGGCAAAGACAACTGCTAAATAGTTGTAGAAGAAATCGCCCTTAAAGGCATAAGCTAGCGCCCCGATAATGAAAAATAGAACAACTGCTTGAATCACTGCTAATAAAATTACTCGTTTCATGTGACCTCCTGACTCTATTATAGCATGAGTATCATCAAAAAGCCGATTAAATTATTCAAAGCGTGGAGAGAAATGCTGTAGACCAGACCTTTTCTGCTAATATAAGCCAAGCCCAAGCTAAAACCAAGACTAAAATAGACAAAAAATTGTTGCACATGACCTGGGAAATGAATCAAGGCAAACAGAACACTGGATACCAGAAGAAAAATCAGAGTTTGTTTACTATTGTCCTGCTTAGGAAAGAGGTAGCGTGCTAACATCCCTCTAAAGATAAGTTCTTCCGTCAAAGGAGCAAAAATAACGACCGCAAAGAATGAGAAAAGTGGTTGAGACAAGGTCAAGTCTATCGCTATTTGTTGATTTACTGAAGGATCATCTGGCAAGAAAAACTGGACAACCAGAGATAAGAACCAAACCAAGGCAGGAAGCCAAATAAATCGGTTGAAGCCACTCTTCTCAATACGAACAGGACCTTTCTGATACCATTTGTAAACGCCGTACACATAAACTCCAGCCAAGGCCACATAGAGCAAGGTCACAGCATAGGGTGAAGCGCCTAAGGCAAGCGACGTAGTCGCGAGTACCTGAATGAAGCCATAGATGAATAAAAAGGATAGAATGGCTAGAAGAAACCAGCCAAGGTTTTTAAGTAGTTTCATAAAGTTCTCCTATCTTGCTTTATAGCTGTTTTTCAATACAAAGAGGTTTGCTATCCCTAACACAAGTACCCAGGCAAGTAACATACCGATGTTAGAAAAAGATATTTCTCCACCTTTTTTATTTAAAAGATTTACAATAGGACCAACGAACGAGTAATCCAACACTTTCTGAATCGTATCATTTTGAAGAGCAATCATGGGCAAAACAGAGACGATAAACATAGGAAAGATACTATAAACTTGCGCTTTAGACTGAGTATCTGACACCGCACCGATTAGAAGGTTGAGAAAAATAACACTAATAGTTGCTAGAATCAAATAGATAACATAGGCAACTAAATAACCCGATACATCTACTTTAAGATAGACTGGTAGTAAAATCATTCCAAGCAACATAATCAACAAAGGGAGGACGAGCATACTAATAGTATATTCTGTTGCTGTCACACCACTTAGGATGAGTGATTTAAGATTGCGCTTTTCCTTATCTTCTGCCATCATAATCGATACCATATAACCACTTCCCATGCTCAAGACCATAGTCAAACTCATAGAAAGGAGAAACGTACTCAATTCTCCATTCTTATTCATGAATGCATTATATAGAACAGCCAGTCCAAAAGGCAACAATAGAGTCGCCAACAAAGTTGAATTGCTAATAAGAACTTGCACTCTTAACCATAGTAGGGCATTTAATTTTCTAAACATCTAACTTTTCTCCTGTCAATCTGATAAAGATTTCTTCTAGAGTTGGCTCACAAGAGTGAACCACCATCAAATCTGTCGTGTCTAAATGTGGTAATTCTTCAAATGGAACTATCTGTTCTCGTCCATCATTATAAACCACACGTACTTTCTTATCCACATGGTACTTCTGGATAATATCTTGTGGACTTCCATACTCTATTAAGTTCCCCTTATTCAAAAGAGATAAGCGATCACAAAGCAGAGTTGCTTCATTCATATCATGCGTGGTCAGAAAGATAGTTGTCCCCGCTTGCTTTAATTCTTGAAGTAGGGTATGAATCATCTTAGATGTTGTAGGGTCTAAGCCACTGGTTGGCTCATCTAGAAAGAGAATCTTAGGTGCATTAAGAAGGGCACGAGCCAAGAACATTCGTTGTTTCATTCCTGTAGATAGTTTTTCTGCGATAATATCTTTAGCATCTGCCAATCCAACCTGTTGGAGCACCTGATTTACTCTATCTGACTTGAGACCATATAACTTAGCGTAGATGAGCAAATTTTTGTAAAGACTCATCTTTTCATAAAAACCACTGCCATCACTAACAATACCAATTTGTTCCAAATCATTTGAAGTTAAATCTTGAGAATTCTTGCCTAGCAAAACTGTTTTACCTTGATCTGCAGCCAACTGACCTGTCAAGACATTGATCATGGTTGTTTTACCTGAGCCAGAAGGGCCAAGAAAACCAAAGATTTCACCTTCCTTAATCTCAAAAGAAATCTGATGAAGAGCTTTTTTGCTCCCAAAACTTTTGCTTACATTTTCAACACGAATCATAGAAACTCCTTTATTTGAAATAACGTTTCACCATAGGCAACTGCACCACATTGATATAAACATGGATTGCTCCAACAAGCAAGAAGGCTAGTAGCTGAATCTCTCCTGTCAAGAAAGAAATGATAAAAAGAAAAATATATAAGACTGGTAAGACATAGTTATTTAATTGGAATAAAATTCGAAAACTCTGTTCCAAATTAGCCTGACGCTCCCCTTCATCATAAGAATTAATATAGTTCAAGACCTCCTTTGGTGTAGAGAAAAGATCCAAATCAAACTGACGAACAATCGCAATTGTTTTAGAAAGATATTTTTGACTCTGCAAGAACAGCACTAATTCCAAAAAGGAAAGGGAAAATGTTATACGACTTACATCGAGTACAATTACTTCACTACCTGAGATGACAAGAGCCAATAAAATCGCTACACTTGTAATATTAGAAGTAATGTTTCCAAACTCAAGATTACGATACATTTGCACATAATAGGTTTCATTCAGATCATCATCTATTTCCTCTTGATACAGGGAGTGAAATTTTCTGCTTTTCTTTAAGAAATTGAACGTCAAAAGAATACCAACAAAACCTAATAGTAAACCAATAGCTGATATCCAGGGTAGCAAGACTTTTACATCTAACATAATTCCGTGGGATTCGGCACCAGCCTTCAACATATCTACAAACATGTACAAGAAAGCTCCCAAGACAACAGGAATTAAAAATAACAAGACACGTTTATTTTTCTTTTTCATATTCATTCTCCTTTTTCACTTGCTAAATTGTTTGCTTTCTTTTCAATCCAGTCAACGACTGGGATGAGGGCAAAGTAGGCCCAAACAAATTGGTCGCTTTGATAGGGACTAAACCAACCTAAGTCTATCCCAATCAGTAGAAATACGCTGATTAATAGAGCTATGGCAACTACATAATAAATCACTTTAAACTTATTCATCACTCGTCCTCCTCCAAACGAAATACCGATTCGACTGTTTCGTTGAAAATTTGAGATATTTTCAGGGCAATGATAATGGATGGGGTGTACTCATCCCGTTCTAGTAGACTAATGGTCTGTCTGGAAACCCCTGCCAGCTTGGCCAGGTCGGTTTGATTGAGACCATCACGAGCCCGAAGCTCTTTTAGACGATTTTTTAGTTGCATGTTACACACCTACTCTCCGTCAAATTCAACGGCTTGGATATCCTCAATACGTTGCAACTTGAATTTTTCTTTCCCATTTTTATCAACATGACGTAGTTTGACCCATTCCTCATCAACATCCACAACTTCCCATAAAGATGTTCCAAACACTTGTCCAACGATTGTTGGATTTTTCCCAATTAATTCTTGCAATAATCTTGACATTTCTATATTTCCTTTCTCTTTTCTCTCGATTACCTTTAACCTCTTCTCTAACCGCTTGATTTTTTTAGATTGACTACTATAAATCAAGACGAGAAAAGGTAAAAAAATCCATACCCACATGTGGCTCCCTCCTATTTCTTAACTTGAATTTATTGTAACACATCTTTTTCTTTTTGACAAGTATATTTGTCAAAAAGTTTATGATTTTTGTCATTTTGCAAAAGAAAACGGTCAGAGTAGTTTTCTGACCAGTTTGTCTATCATTAAAATCCTAGTTTTTCAAAAATTTCTGAGAAGTTTTGGCTGATTGTCTCAAGTGACACTTGCACTTCTTCTCGGGTTTGGTTGTTCTTAACCGTTACTTGTCCGCTTTCGACTTCACTCTCTCCTAGAGTGATGAGGGTCTTAGCTGCAAAGACATCGGCTGACTTGAACTGAGCTTTGAGTTTACGATTGAGGTAATCACGCTCTGCTTTGAAACCTTGTTGGCGAAGGGCTTGTACCAACTCCAAGGCCTTGACATTTGCTCCTTCTCCCAAGACTGCGATATAAACATCTAGGGCGTTTTCGATAGGGAGAGACACACCTTGCTTTTCAAGAATGAGAAGCAGGCGCTCTACACCAAGTCCAAAACCAAATCCAGCAGTTTCAGGGCCGCCAAAGTAAGCAACCAGACCATCGTAGCGACCACCCGCACAGACTGTCAGGTCATTGCCCTCAATCTCTGTGATGAACTCGAAAATGGTGTGGTTGTAGTAGTCCAAACCACGCACCATATTGGTATCGATGATATAGTCTACTCCAAGATTTTCCAACATCTGACGCACAGCATCAAAATGAGCTTGACTTTCTTCATCAAGGAAGTCCAAGATAGACGGCGCATTCTCTACTGCTACCTTGTCTTCTTTTTCCTTAGAGTCCAAGACACGGAGAGGATTTTCCTCCAAACGACGTTGGCTATCCTTAGATAAGGTCTCCTTAAGCGGTGTCAAATAGTCAATCAAGGCTTGACGGTAGGCTGCACGGCTCTCAGGATTTCCAAGAGTGTTGAGGTGTAGTTTGACACCTTGGATGCCGATTTCTTTCAAGAAATGGGCTGCCATCGCGATTGTTTCCACATCGGTAGCTGGATTGCTAGAGCCAAAACACTCAACACCAATCTGGTGGAACTGGCGCAAACGACCTGCTTGCGGACGCTCATAACGGAACATAGGTCCCATGTAATAGAACTTACTTGGCTTTTGTACTTCTGGAGCAAAGAGTTTATTTTCCACATAGGAACGGACAACGGGCGCAGTTCCTTCTGGACGAAGGGTGATATGGCGGTCACCCTTGTCATAGAAATCGTACATTTCCTTGGTTACGATATCCGTTGTATCTCCGACAGAGCGACTGATAACCTCATAATGCTCAAAAATGGGCGTGCGCACTTCTGCATAGTTATAGCGCTTGAAAATTTCACGGGCAAAGCCCTCAACGTACTGCCACTTGGCAGATTCAGCAGGTAAAATATCCTGCGTTCCTTTTGGTTTTTGTAATTTCATAGGGAATCCTCTTTAAACTTAATAGTCTTATTTTACCATAAATAGAGGGATTAAAACAGTAAGAAAAAAATTAGGATTTATACTCAATGAAAATCAAAAAGCAAACTAGGAAGCTAGCCGCAAGCTGTACTTGAGTACGGTAAGGCGACGCTGACGTGGTTTGAAGAGATTTTCGAAGAGTATTAGATATCATTTTTGAGATTAAGAATCGTCAAAAGAATAGCCAGGAAGGAAAGACCAACAAATAGCATCCAAGTCAACTGTATATTCCATACGGCTACTAGTGAGAAACAAGCTGTTCCCACAGGTATGGATAAGGTAAACAATAAACCTAAAAAATTACTGGTACGAGCTAGAACTTCTGGAGCTAGATTTTTCATGAGCATGGCACTAATCTTTGGTTGAACTTTACCAGACATATACAGAGTTAAAAATAGAAATAGCAAACCAAGCACGACTTGATTGAATACATTAGCCAGACCAACTAGACTAAGTCCTACGGTCACCCACATCATCAATCTAGGCAAGGACTGCTTCCCAAAATAATCATTGCCCGTAAGGCTACTGATGATGACTGCTACTACAGCACCGACTTGACTGATAAATAACGCCTCTGTGTAAGAAAAATTCAAGAGAGAATGGCTCAAAAAGAAGATATTGTAGATGCCCCCTAAGGAACCACCCAAGGCATTGATAAGCAAGACAGCAAAGATCATGAATCCAAAGTTTTTCTGTCCACCTTTAAGAAAAACAAGGCGTAAATTTCGGTAAATTGTTAGGAACTGGTCTTTGATAGAAAGCTTCTCATTTTTTAGTGATTCACCATCAGCGGATGAAATCGACAGTCTCAATTTGCTTTTTCCTAAAAAGAGGATAACGGCTGATACTAGGAAAAAACAGGCATTGATTCCCGCAACAAGGGAAAAATTGTTGACCGATAGGCCTAAGAGCCAGACTCCGAAAGCTTGACCACCAATAGCTGAAATATAGGTGATGAACTGGGAAAAAGAGTAAGCTTCCATCAGATCATCTTCAGCTACTTTCTCCTTAATAAGAGGCATGCGCAAGCCACCTGCAAAATCACTAATCACATCACTAATGACATTGATCAAACACAAGCTAGAAAAGGCAAAGAGACTAGCTTGCTGAACAACTAGGGCTGCTAGAAAAAATAAAACCGCCTGAAACAAACCGCTATAGACCATCCATTTGACCTTGTCTCTCGTGTAATCTGCCCGAATCCCTACAAAAACTGTAAAGAGAGTCGGAAGAAGCATGACAATATTCGCCATAGCAACCGCAAAAGAGGCTTGTGGCAAGGTCGATGCATAAACGATAAAGACCAGATTGAAAATTGAAGCACCAAAAGCATTGAAGAAACGTGACAAAGTCAAGAGTCGATAAGCTTGATTTCTAAACAATAGTTTCATAGATAATCTCCCTTCTTGTTCGAAGTTTTATGTGAAGTATGACTATAGTATAGCACTTAGAAATTCTAGAGGAAAAACTTTTGAATATATGCAACAAACAAAATGAGCAAAAAAACGATAGAACTTCTTTGATAACCTGTGAGAGCTCAACAATTCTATCGCTTCAAATTTTAAATAATTTTCTTAGTTTGCAGATATTCAACAATCGGTCGTTTTTCTATAGTATTCGGCAGATTTATTACAGCCAAGCATCTCAAAAATACGGACAGCATCTTCCATCTTTTTCTGGCCTTCCTTGACTCTGCCTTTCTTGCTATCAAGGAGACCTTCCGCCCACAAATAGACAATTCGGAAATAGGTCTCATTTTCATTGTAGAAATGCTCTTTGATAACACGTTTAAAATAATGGGCATTAGTAAATTCTTCACACTCAATGCTAGCTAAAAAGCCATTCAATAGTATAGTGTGAAACAGGTTTCGATTGCCAGACACTTCCATTAGAAAATCAGATTTACGTACCATTTCTCTAACATACCTAGTGAAAAGAGAAACAGATAGAAATGGTGAACTGACTGAAAATAAATTGAGTTCATAGATTCCCCAGATCTCGGTAGAAAACAAATAATCATGAAGGACTTTCCCTTCCTCTGCTGTTAACTCTACCCTTTCATCCATGCTCTTCATATAAGACTTGATAATAATGGCATTTAGAATATGTTTCTGTTTGTTTTGAGAATGGGCATGCTTTTGATACTCCCTGCGATACAAGTCTTCAAGAGGAGCTATATTCTTTGGATCCAAGACATCTATGATTTCTTTTCTCAACTCAGAATCTGTATCATACTGAAAACCTCTCGCTAGAAAGAGGATTTCCTCTACACTGGCAGATATATTTTCTAGGGCAAATAGAAACTTTTCCACCGAAAGCTCACTCTGACCTGTTTCAAAGCGAGATAACATAGACGGCGAAAATTGTCCCCCAGTTGCTTGTCTCAGCGAGATATTTCTTGATTCTCGTAATTGTCTAAAGACTTTTCCAATCTGCTCCATAGGCTTCCCCTTGATTCAGTATTTTCTTAATTTTATCATATTTTTCAGAAAATTCATCAAAAACTTGCCAAATTGTCAGAATTATGAGAAAATAGAGGATATTTATCACGTGGAGGGACTGTTATGAGAGACGATATCAAAATCAATGACCGTGCTTTGGCCTTGCAAGACCAAATTATCGAAAAACTAGAGAAGGTTTTTGATACAGATGTGGAATTGGATGTTTACAATCTAGGGTTGATTTATGAAATCAATCTGGATGAAACAGGTCTCTGCAAGATTGTCATGACCTTCACCGATACTGCCTGCGATTGCGCCGAAAGCCTGCCTATCGAAATCGTGGCAGGTCTGAAACAAATCGAGGGTATCGAAGATGTCAAGGTTGAAGTTACCTGGTCACCTGCTTGGAAAATCACACGAATCAGTCGCTACGGCCGTATTGCCCTTGGACTACCACCTCGTTAAGCAGGTAAATCACTTTTGAAGATAAAAATAAGCAAGCCGAGATTGGCTTGCTTTTTAAGTTTATTTTTTACCTGACTTGTCCATATTCCAGAAGTCTGTCACGGCTCCGCGTGAAGCAGATGATACGATGTGAGCGTATTTACCGAGGACACCACGGCTGTAAAGTGGTGGCAAGGTTGTTTCTGCCTTCCGTTTTTCAAGTTCTTCTTCGGATACGGCCATGGAAATTTCTTTGGTATCTTGGTCAACCGTAACGATATCACCTGTACGAAGGTAAGCGATTGGTCCACCATCCTGAGCTTCAGGAGCAATATGTCCAACAACCAGACCATAAGTACCACCAGAGAAACGGCCGTCTGTCAAGAGGGCAACCTTGTCTCCTTGACCTTTACCAACGATCATTGATGAAAGTGACAGCATCTCAGGCATACCAGGACCACCTTTAGGTCCAACGAAACGAACAACGACTACATCGCCATCAACGATTTCATCTGTCAGAACGGCCTGAATCGCATCTTCTTCTGAGTCAAAAACCTTAGCTGGACCAACGTGACGACGCACTTTAACACCTGATACCTTGGCAACCGCACCGTCAGGGGCAAGGTTCCCGTTCAAGATGATAAGCGGACCATCTGCACGTTTTGGATTTTCAAGTGGCATAATGACTTTTTGACCTGGTGTGAGGTCTGCAAAGTCAGCTAAGTTCTCAGCAACAGTCTTACCAGTACATGTAATGCGGTCTCCATGAAGGAAACCATTTGCCAAGAGATATCTCATAACCGCAGGCACACCACCGACTTCGTAGAGGTCTTGGAAGACATACTGACCAGATGGTTTCAAGTCAGCCAAGTGAGGCACACGTTCTTGGATTGTATTAAAGTCCTCAAGTGACAAGTCAACATTGGCAGCATGGGCAATGGCAAGCAAGTGAAGAGTGGCATTTGTAGAACCACCGAGAGCCATAGTTACAGTGATAGCATCTTCAAAGGCTTCACGAGTCAAGATATCTGATGGTTTGAGACCGAGCTCCAACATCTTAACAACAGCACGTCCTGCTGCTTCGATGTCTTCTTTCTTGTCAGCTGATTCAGCTGGGTGAGATGAAGAGCCTGGCAAACTCATACCGAGAACTTCGATAGCAGTCGCCATGGTATTAGCAGTGTACATACCACCACAGCCACCAGGGCCAGGGCAAGCATTACACTCAAGACGTTTCACGTCCTCAGCTGTCATGTCACCGTGGTTCCATTTTCCGATACCCTCAAAAACAGAAACCAAGTCGATGTCTTTGCCATCAAGATTTCCCGGTGCAATGGTTCCACCATAAGCGAAAATAGCTGGAATATCCATATTTGCAATAGCAATCATAGATCCAGGCATGTTCTTGTCACAGCCACCGATAGCGACGAAGGCATCCACGTTGTGACCACCCATAGCCGCTTCGATGGAGTCCGCGATGATATCACGAGATGTCAAAGAGAAACGCATACCAGGCGTTCCCATGGCAATCCCGTCCGCTACAGTGATAGTCCCAAACTGCACAGGCCAAGCGCCTGCAGATTTGACACCCTCTTTAGCCAATTTCCCAAAATCATGCAAGTGAATGTTACATGGCGTATTTTCCGCCCAAGTCGAAATCACTCCCACAATCGGTGTTTCAAAGTCCTTATCTGTCATACCAGTCGCACGAAGCATAGCACGGTTTGGTGATTTTACCATACTGTCATAAATGCTACTGCGGTGACGTTTATCTAATTCAGTCATTTGTTCCCTCCCATTTCAGTTTTTACTATTATAGCACATTTTAAAAGTAATGAACAGAAGAAAATTCTTGAATTTTCAGAAAATTTCGATTAATTCAGTTAATGACCTTTTAATTTTTTCATCTTTTTTTGTCAAGTAACTTTACTTTACAAAAAAAATGTGTTATCCTAGTATGGTTGATGAAAATCAGTAGATTGAATCGAATATAAATACCTAAAGGAGAAATCAAAATGGCAGTACCTGCACGTCGCACTTCAAAAGCGAAGAAAAACAAACGTCGTACACACTACAAAGTAACAGCTCCATCTGTAAACTTTGACGAAACTACTGGAGATTACTCACGTTCTCACCGTGTATCACTTAAAGGATACTACAAAGGACGTAAAATCGCTAAAGCTGCATCAGCTGAATAATAGAAGGGAGATACCATGCGCGTAAATATTACACTTGAACACAAAGAATCTGGTGAACGCTTGTACCTTACTTCTAAAAACAAACGTAACACTCCAGACCGTCTTCAATTGAAGAAATACTCACCAAAACTTCGCAAACACGTTGTGTTTACAGAGGTTAAGTAAGGGTTCAATACGAATCAATACAGAAGAAAAACGCTAATTCAAGCGTTTTTTCTTTTTGTTAATTTCAGTACATTGCAATAAAAATCATTCGAATGACTACATTTTTTGTGAAATAAATTAGAGACTCTAATATATAGAAGAATCCAAAATCCCCTGCAAATCTACATTGCAGAGGATTTATTTTTATTCTTGTACTTCTTTCTGCGCAGCCTTTCCTTGGTCTAGAAGAGCTTGAACGATTTTTTCATCGCGTAGTTTGACAGAATCATTTATCATTTCTGCGGACTTGACGATGGTTGTTTCTAGTTGGGCACGTTTCTGACGTCCCAATTCAATAGCTGCGACGATACCTTGGTTTTGAGCGACCAGACTTTCAGCTAGTTTGGTAACTGATTCGACAGCGACTGTCGGGCTTTGGGCAATTCTTTCCATCTGCGGAATCACTTCCTTACTGGTTTCAGCTAACATCTGAAGGGCAGCATTATTAGCATTGACAATGGCATCTGCCACGACACCTGATTTCATTGATTGTTGCAAAATACCAAGTTGGGCAATAGAAAGCTTCATTGTAGGAATCGTATTGCGACGAAGCATGCCCAATTTTTGGCGCATATCAGATGACACCTTCACAAGATTGCGCATCTGAGGTGTTGTTGCCCAGGCAACATAGAGACGGCTGACATACTCAGTATGTTGTTGTTCCAGTGTATTGACCACTTCAGCCATGCGGGCTAATTCTTGTGACTTGGTTTGGTATTCTACCGTACTTGTATCGAGTTGGCCAGCTTGGACCTTCAGTTCGGCAGCGCGATTACCAGCTTCTGTCTGACTGGCTTCGATAAAGGAAATCACTCCCACTAGATTTTCAATGGATTTGGTATTGTCCTCAATTAACATCTCAGCAGAGACGATATTTCGAGCTAAGACATCTTCTTGCTTGACCACTGCGGCAGCCATGCCATCGAGTTTTTGCTCCACTGTTTTTGAGTCAAAGTAAAATTCCTGTAGGGTATTCTTGCTCTTGTTAAACAAGCGTTGCAAAAAGTTTGGCTTCTCTTCTAACTCAGCAATTTCAGCGTTCTTGTATTTGACTACAAAGCCTTGCAACTCACGGTTGGTATTCTTGAGAAGATCATCCACTTGGGGAATTTGTAGTTTCTTTTGTTCTGACAAGATACGATTAACTGTATTGTTCACACCTTCTACAGCAGATTGGCCAAAATCCAAAAGAGCATTTTGATTTGTGACAAACTGGTCTACTAACTGGGGCACGTGCGCCTTGATTCCTTCTTGCTGCTCAGGGCTCAGCTTTTCTAAGAAGGTCAAGGTCTTGTCTGAGCCAGTATTGGTCTCGATGATTTGGGTTGTTTTATCCACCTTAGCTACCGTATTATTGGCAATCTGGTCAATATCAAAATTAAATTCTGTCATGGTTACTCCTTTGTTTCTAACCTATTCTTTACGATCTTTTTCTAGAATGCGCAGACTGATATCAAAATCACGCATATCTGTTTCATTGAGTTCTCTCAAGACTTGGTCCAGTTCAAGGTCAAATTGTTCGATGGCTACTTTAGCTTGCTCTAAGCGTTCTTCTGCCCGATTATAGTTTTTAGGATTGGCCTTAATCTTTAAATAGCCTTCTAAAATCGTTTGGAATTTCTCCATCTTCAAACTATGAATGGCAGTCAATTCTTCCTTATCCCCCTCGGCAGAGGTGGCAATCTTGTCTAAAATGGCCTGATGGTCAATGGCAATATTGGCCAAGGTCTGGGACAATTCTGGAGCTAATTCCTCTGGCTCCGCATTCTCAAGATCTACCTGACTTTCCCTATCCAAACGTTCTAGCTGAACATCGATGTTTGCCCGTACTGTACGAACCTTTTTGTCAATACGGTTGTAAACATCATCATCGATATAGGACTTGAGACGATCCGCCTCCTGATGAATTTCCCGCAGTTCGATCAATACTTGATTAGCCAAACTCTTATAGGAATCTGAACCTTTTTCTACCAAGATTCCCTCTAATTGCTGAATATCCTTGTCCGCCTGACGAATCCGAGCTTTTAAAAGCTCAATCCGATCGTCGAGCGAAGCATCCTGTAAAAGAGGATAGCGCCAACGTTTATAGAGACGATAACCACCATAGCCTAGCAGGACACAAGCCGCAAGTGGAAGAGCATATTGAACCAAAAGGCCCAGTAAGAACAAGAAGCCCCAAAAATAGAGACAGCCTTTCCAAAAACCATTACCCGATTTCATAAACATTCCTTATTTTCAATTTATAAGTCTATTTTAGCACAAAAGACAAAAATGAGGGCGGAAATCCCCTAGAAAAGAGTTGATTTCTTTGCTGTAGAATGGAGGCTAGTAGCGCGTGGGCTAATTTCAGTTGAGCTGACTCAAACAACAAACATACTCTGAGGAAATATCAAAACAAAAGCTTGAAACATCGGAGGGGTTGTGTTAGAATGAAAGCATAAAGGGAAAATAATGCTTCTAGCATATATAACTAAAAAGCCCCACCGTGCCACCGATGGGTTTTTTTGCTACCCTCTAAAAGGGTTAAATGCTACTTGCTACGTCTCTTTATCCATAGCTCGAAAAGCTCAGATAGTACGTTAACAAGTAACGGAGCTAGAAAAAGGGAAAATAATTCTAACATACATAACACCTCCCTTCATTAAAGTGAGGAGGCCAAAATATTATATCATCAATATCGCGTCATTCTTGGAATAGATAGACCTAGATACACCAATAACCTTACTAGCAAATCTCTAAACAAACGCAGAAATCAACATTTTAAGACAAAGCAAAAAGCCCACTGTTGTAGGCTTTCTGTAAGATATTTCTTAAAATTAAAGCATTTTGTTATCTTGCAGTGATTAGGTACAGAAAAACAGACTTAAGCCTGCTCTAAATCTAACTTGATTTTCTCAAAAACTATTAAATTCAAATAAGTTGAAAAAACATAAAGGGTAACAAAAAGGGGACTTAAATTGATGAGTTCAGCAGGCAAGATTTAGCACCCTTTGAAGGGTGCTTTTTACACAAGATGTTTTTATAAAAAACTATCAACTACGAACATTAATTTTTATTTCACATCAGAAATATACTCTTTAGCAAGACTGATAATATGTTCCCATAAATCAGGATAGCTGTCTTTCAAATTGGAAATTTCTGGAATTCCTAAATCATTTTGATGGATGGTCATAAACTTACCACAACGAATATAGCATTCATCTTTAGTCAACTGCAAAAGTGGATACATATTTTTTGGGACTTCAACATCAAACTTTGGATCGATATTTTTTTTCTTGCTAATTGATGAAATTGGTAAAACAGTAAAATCACTGAATCCTGATTCATTTTCAGCTTTTAAAATAAGGACTGGTCGAGCTTTAAACTTTATCGAACTAGTGCTGACATCATAATATGGCATCCGTGAAGACTTTATAGTACCAACAAGAGAAGAATTATCCCGCAAGATAAACCTCCTCATTAAAGTCATCGAATTCATCTAAATACATATCATATTGATGGTCATAAACTCGGACTTTTTCCGCATCTTTTTTGATATCTTCTTTAGAAATGATTTTATTTCCGATTTCGCTATCGTTTAGACCATTACGGCTGTTTTTCCATGATAATTCTTCATGAGATAAATTTCTAAGATACCACGCATCATATTGACTGTATTTATTGATAACGCTCTCAATGATGTATTTATCTGTTTCACTCAGTGATGAGCTATCACCATCGTAAGGAACATAGGATTGTTCAAAAAAATAGCGCAACTCTACAAGAACTGGTCCATGTACCCATCCCTCAAAATCGCTAGAAAAAAGGGGTTCACCAGTTAAAGCAAAACTTTCACGTTGTGCGAAATACATCAACTTCTGTAATTTTAATTCTTGCGTTTCGAATCTTGAGTTAGACATTTGTTCATAAGCATAAATCAAATATTTTGCGACATCAATTGTCTTGCTCATATCTTCTTCCTCCTTAGTCATACAAATAAAAACACAAGTACCACATCTGTCACCTGTGTTTGTTTTTTGTTAAATTATATAACCATTTTTAATATAACTTTTTTTAAACTTTTTGTCAATGATTTTAATCATTTTTTTGTAAACTAAATATGGTTATTTAGTTTTATATTATTGACGAAATATGTACATACTTTTCCCTACTTTAGTTTCTGATTGCTGATAGGTTCATTATATCACGTAGCATATAAAAGACAAAAATAGCTCATATCAAAAAGCACTTAGATTTCTCTAGGTGCTTAATAATATAATTGCAACAATGTATCAAAATCATCTTCGAAAACATTTTGACTATTTTGTTTTATTTGGTCGATGATTTTATTTTTTGTCTCTCTATCCAAAGGTAATGTTTCAAAGGCTTCTTCTTTTACTAAGAATTCACCATTTTCTCCCTGGAATTCTTTTGTAATTTTTCTAATCTGGCTCTCGAAATCGATAGATTGAAGCGCTTCGTCGTCAATGTTATCTTCAATTGCATCTAGCAACAAACTAATTGAAATTTTAATCATCTTTAAATACTTCCCTATGCGTAAATACCGCCACATTATTCATCAAGTCATCCTCTGTGTAGTCAATTGTAAAAGTATCTAAATTAAAGATAGATTTAGGTGGAGTTGAATGAATCATAGGGACACTACGTACCCTATACTCTTTTTCTCCAATTCTAACAAACTGATTGATTTTCAAATCTGAAAAATCAGGATTCTCAACAGTAATAGAAACAAGACGATGCGCTATTTTATAAACATCAATTATCTTATTTTTCATGTTTAACTTATCCATAATTATTATTTCAATACTTGCGTTCTAGGGAATCAAAACCAATTTTAGATTTAATACTATTAAATCTAAAATTGATTGCGGAGTGTCTTTCTTAAACGATAAAGAAGGTCTATCTTGGTCTGGATAAACTTGGTCAACCCACTCATCAATTTGATTATAAAAAATCAATAACTCTTTGCTTGGTGGTATCATCAAATCGAAAACGAAACCTCCTTTACTTTAACTTCATTATAAACTTTCCTATCCTAATATTCAATCAACAAGAGATTATTACGATAGCTTTTTAGCTTCTTTTCTACTTCGTCAGTGGTCAAGCTGCTACTCCTTTATGATATAATTAGTTTAAAGAGAAGTGAGGTAGAAATGATAGTGTCGCTACGCAACTTCATAGTATGAGATGACGGGACAGGCACACCGTCCACTACTCTTGAGCGCTTAGATTTTTCTAAGTGCTTTTTTTGCATTTTCTCGGCGTTCGCTCTTGGTTCAAGTCCATTCTCCATACCATTTGGTAAAGAATTAAGAGACATTTTTATCTCTCCTATCTCCTTTTCATTATGCAAGCAATTAAGGCAAGTTATTGCTTTGCTTATCTGCTTATCATTTTGTAAACATCAAATTTAAAATGATAGACTTTTAAACTTCTCTTATTTCCTCAATACCCAAACAATGAAACACTATCAACTAGTTTAAACACACGTTTCAAACATGCTAGCGTTCCTAATATTGGATTCCATGGTTTTAGACACACACGCTAGTCTCTTGCTAAACTCTGGAATATCATATAAAGAATTACAACACCGTCTAGGTCATTCTACATTAGCTATGACTCTGGACACTTACAGTCATCTCTCCAAAGAAAAAGCAAAAACAGCCGTCTCATTTTATGAGAAAGCTGTTAGTTCTTTTGAAGGGGGACAAAAAGGGGGACAAACCCAGAAATCAACATTTTAAGACAAAGTAAAAAGCCCACTTTTATAGGCTTCTTACAATATAAAGTCTTATCTTAAAGCATTTTGTTGTAGAATTCAACGACAAGTGCTTCGTTGATTTCTGGGTTGATTTCGTCGCGTTCTGGTAAGCGAGTCAATGAACCTTCCAATTTTTCAGCGTCGAATGATACGAATGCTGGACGTCCAAGAGTAGCTTCTACTGCTTCAAGGATAGCTGGAACTTTCAATGATTTCTCACGAACTGAGATCACTTGACCTGGAGTTACGCGGTATGATGGGATATCAACGCGTTTTCCGTCAACAAGGATGTGACCGTGGTTTACGAATTGACGAGCTTGACGACGAGTAGTCGCAAGACCAAGACGGTAAACAACGTTATCCAAACGACGTTCCAAAAGAAGCATGAAGTTGAAACCTAGGATTCCGCCTTTGATTTTTGTAGCTTGTACGAACAAGTTACGGAATTGTTTTTCACCTACACCGTAAGTGAAACGAAGTTTTTGTTTTTCAGCCAATTGCAAACCGTATTCTGACAATTTAGAACGGTTGTTTGGTCCGTGTTGTCCTGGTACGTAGTTACGACGTGCCAATTCTTTACCTGTACCTGTAAGTGAAAGGCCAAGGCGACGAGCTTGTTTCCAAGATGGTCCTGTATAACGTGACATGTAAATGTCCTCCTGATATAAATAATATTTCGGTGGAAATAGTCACTTAGAAAGCCCTGATTCGTGCAGATGCCCTTCGCCTAAACAGCCAAGGTTACTTATCATAAGACACCTGTTGACGAGCTTCATACTTTCCTGCTGATATTTCACACAAAATCCATTCTACCATGAATGGCTAGATTTGTAAAGGGGGTTTAAGCTTTATTTTCACTGCCAGAGAGATTGAGAAGGAGGGTAAAGGTACTTCCGATGCCGTACTGGCTGCTGACTGTAATTTCTCCACCCAATTGATGGGCCAATTCACGCGCAATCGCAAGACCAAGACCATGACCACCTGTTTTCATGTTACGCGAAGTTTCTACACGATAAAGGCGTTTGAAAATATTCTCCAAATCCTCTGGGGCAATACCCTGTCCCTCATCGCTCACACTGATTGAAAGCTGGTTATTTTCCAGCTTAGCCACCACTTCCAACTTGGTCCCTGGAGCAGAATACTTAAAAGCATTATTGACCAGATTCACCAAGATACGAGAAAGTTTGGCATAATCTCCCTCAATCCGGGCAGATTCTGGGATTACCTGTAAATGAACATCTCGCTCCTCCTGCTCAATCAAGAACTGAAATTCACTCATGCACTCAATCAAGAGCTGGTCCAGAAAAATACTGTCCTTGCTGGTCGTTTCCATCTGATTTCTAGCTGTATTTAGAGTCAAAAAATTCAACTCTTCAACCAGTTTATTGAGTCTTTCCGTCTGACGCCCAATGGTTGCTAGATAATGCTCCTGTTCTCCTTCCTTGATAACCCCATCCAAAATCCCTTCTACCGTCGCTTGGATCGAAGTGATGGGGGTCTTGATATCATGCGAAAGTTGAGCAATCATCAAGCCCTTTTCTCGTTCGCTTTCTTCCAAGGAATCAAAGGTGGCCTGCAAATCATGGGACATTTCATTGAAAGCTTGCCCTAATTGCTGAAATTCTACAGGTCCTTGAACCTCCAGATTTGAAGAAAAATCCTTGTCCGCTACCCGCTTGGCATGTTCCTTGAGTTTGCCCAATGAAGTAAAGACAGGCGACAGGAGAAAGAGACTAATCCCAGCACCGACAAGGCTGGCAACGATAGTCATTCCAAGCAAAAAGTAAATCTCGCTTTTCGCAATCAGCATTTTTTGAACAGCCCAAAAAACCACGATAATCGTTAGGAGTGTTGAAATGACATACCCCACTAAAATATAACTTTTTAATTTCATTAACTACCTCGCGCTTTCTCAATTTTGTAGCCCAAGCCCCAGACGGTTTTGATGGTGGGTGTTTCTGCACTAGCATGTTTAGCCAACTCCTGTCGAAGAGCATGAATATGAACATTCAAGGTATTGGTATCATCTACGTAGTCTTCTTGCCAGACCTTTTCATAGAGGTCTGTCTTAGAGAAAACCCGCTCTGGATTGCTGGCTAAAAGCCATAGAAGTTCGAAGGATTTGACTGTCAAATCAATCGCCACATCTCCGACTTGGACCTCATGGCTACCGTGATTCATCCGTAAATCCCCGAGACTGACGACCTCTGTCTCACCTCCACGATGAAGGCGACGCAAGATATTGTGGACACGCAAAACCAACTCACGAGGGCTAAAGGGCTTGGCAATAAAGTCATCTGCCCCTAAGCTCAGACCGTAAATCTTGTCCTGCTCGCTAGTCTTAGCCGTGATAAAGAGAAAAGGCTGATCTGGAGATCGATACTGAACCTCACTAATCAAATCATAACCATCCATTCGAGGCATCATGATATCTGTAATAATCAAATCAATTGGTTTTTGCTTGAAGATTTCCAAGGCCTCTACCCCATCATGGGCCACCAAAACCTGATATCCTGCCTGAACCAGATAACGTTGATGAATATCTGTGATTTCTACCTCGTCGTCAACGAGTAAAATTGTCTTTCCCATCTGTCTCTCCTTTGAAAAAAACAGTGCTATACCACAATAGTATAACACTATTTTAATCTCTTTACGAACATTCTAAACGATATCTAGATTTTTCATATCCTAGATAGAAAGTCTGTAGTTAGACTAGTCATTTTCTTCTTTTTTAGCTTTCAAACCGAGTCCACCTAGCAGGCCGGCCAAGGCTAATCCAAAGAATCCAAGAGTAGCCATTGAGGTTTGGGCTTCACCAGTATATGGAAGCATGTCTTTTTGATCTTTCATTTGATTAGCCATCATTGAACTTGATACCTTGTTATTAGATGCCATTTTGCTTGAGGCTGCTGAAGCTTGATCTTGTTTCATGCTTGGTGTCGCCATAGGCTGGCTAGCATTCATGGTTTTGTCCTGCTCTTTTTTAGGCATCATCTCATTTTGGCTAGCAGCTGGCATTTGAGATTTCATCTCATTGAGGGACTTATACCCATTCAAGTTCACTGTCAATTCTTTAGTCGCTACGAGATTGCTCAAGTCTGCTTTGCCGTCTTTAGCACCGTACACTTTGATGGTTGCCTTGTAGCTTTGCGTACCATTTTGTTTCAACAAGTCAAGCAGCTCTTTATCAGATTTACCTTGTGTGCCGGCCAAATCCACTTCATAAAAGTAAAGACCTTTGCCCAATTTTTCTACTGGTGGAAGAGCTGGATTTTTAGCTGAACCATTGTCTGACCATGGAGCCTTGTCGGATGCTTTCAAGATAAGGCGAGTCAACATACCGTCACCAGCGAAGAATTCGTAAGGAATGACTTGGTTGACACCAGCTGTGAATGGACCTGGGAAATTCGCTTTATCCAAGTAAGTGGCTGGGACGTCTACTGTGTCTTTAGTATTCTCGGCTACGCCTTTTTGCACTTCAGCTGGGGTAGTCAAGCCATTCAAGTTGACATCCAATTCTTTAGTCGCTACGAGATTGCTCAAATCAGCTTTGCCGTCTTTGGCACCGTACACTTTGATAGTAGCTTTATAACTTTGAGTGCCGTTTTGTTTCAAGAGGTCAAGAAGTTCTTTATCAGATTTTCCTTGAGTGCCGGCCAAGTCTACTTCATAGAAGTAAAGACCTTTGCCCAATTTCTCTACTGGTGGGAGAGCCGGATTTTTAGCTGAGCCGTTGTCTGACCATGGAGCTTTGTCTGATGCTTTCAAGATAAGGCGAGTCAACATGCCGTCACCAGCGAAGAATTCGTATGGTATGACTTGGTTGACGCCGGCTGTGAATGGGCCTGGGAAGTTAGCTTTATCCAAGTAAGTGGCTGGGACGTCTACTGTGTCTTTAGTGTTGTCGGCCACACCTTTTTGGACTTCGGCTGGAGTAGTTAAGCCATTCAAATTGACATCTAAATCCTTAGTCGCTACGAGATTGCTCAAGTCTGCCTTGCCGTCTTTAGCACCGTACACTTTGATGGTAGCTTTATAGCTTTGAGTGCCATTTTGTTTCAAAAGGTCTAGAAGCTCTTTGTCAGATTTGCCTTGGGTACCAGCCAAATCTACTTCATAGAAGTAAAGGTCTTTGCCCAATTTTTCTACTGGTGGAAGAGCGGGATTTTTAGCTGAACCATTGTCTGACCATGGAGCCTTGTCGGATGCTTTCAAGATGAGACGAGTCAACATACCGTCTCCGGCGAAGAGCTCGTATGGAATGACTTGGTTGACGCCGGCTGTGAATGGACCTGGGAAGTTGGCTTTATCCAAGTAAGTAGCTGGAACATCTACTGTGTCTTTAGTATTGTCAGCCACGCCCTTTTGCACTTCAGCTGGAGTGGTGGCTGGTTGAGCTTCATTTGCTTCACGGTCTTGTCCAGAAACTGTAGGCGCAGAATTTGTTGCAGGTTTAACCGCATCCTCTGTTTCTTTCTTAGATTCTGGTTTTGCTTGCACTTCTTCTTTTGGCGCTACCACTTGGTCTTTATCAGCTACATTCACTTTTTCTGGAGAGCTTGTAGCATCCAAGCTTGCTTTAGGTGTTGAGTCTGCTTTCTCTGAAGGAAGAGCTGTATCGACTGCTTCTTTGAGAAGTTCTACTGGTAAGTCGCTCTTTTCACTCACCGAAGTAGCATCTGGCATAACTTGAGCAGGGGTCGGATTGACCACATCAGCACGTACAGAACTTGGTTGACCAACTAGGACAAAGAAGCCACTGGCTACAACAACTGAGGCAACACCGACACTAAGACGGCGAATAGACCAACGTGTATATCTTTGATTTGGATTGAATTTCATAGGATTCTCCTTAGAGTTTTTCTTTATTTGATGACTCTAGTATAATCTCCTAAAATTAAAAAGGATTAAGAAAAAGTTAAAATTTTTCTTAAATCCCTCTTATAAAATACTTATATTAATTAAATCCATAAACAGATTTGGTGATTTGATAGACGACATTAGAAAGTTTGCGAGCTGGTAAGACTGAATGTTTGGTCAAACGGCTCAACATGGTCTTCCGAATAGCCTGAAAGACCTCTGGATTTTCCTGCTGAATATAGGTCCATAGCTCCCGTTTTTTGGCAAGATGCTCTGCTGTGCCTGCTCGGTTGAGTAGGGCACTGGAAATCACCGTCGTGATTTCAATATGATTCAGCAAATATTCTCGCATTTTTGGGTGGATTACTTTGGACAAATCAAGCTGGTCTACCAAGAGTCTATTGACCTTGAGTTGCTGGTCAATTCGCTTAATCATCACTTGCTCATTGACAGACTGGTCCTCACGCCCAATCAAATAACGATAGAAATCAACAGGTAGATAGTACATGGTCTTGACCTGCTGAAGGGGGGTAAAGACGAAGAGATTATCGACATAAAAGGTATGCTCAGGTAGTTGGAACTGGCTCGCTCGCAACAAGTCTGTCCGGTAAATCAGCGAGTGCATCATGATATACTGGCCTTTGGAGAAATTTCCAACCTGATCCCAGCCAAAAATCTGCTGGACAGGCAAGACTGACTCGTAACTCATACTCTTCTTACGAGACTGGCCTTCCTTTTCATATACAAAATTAGTCACAAAGGCATCAACTTCCTGCCCCTCGTTCTCTAGTTCCTGCAAGGTTTCAAGAATTTTCAAGTAGGCACGAGGATCCACCCAGTCATCACTATCCACTACTTTAAAATAGCGTCCAGAAGCCTCCGCCAAGCCACGATTGACCGCACCGCCATGGCCCTTATTTTCCTGATAGATGGCTCTAACGATGTTAGGATACTTACTGGCCAAACGCTCAGCGATTTCCTGAGTCTGGTCCTGAGACCCATCATTGATAATCAAAATCTCAACTTGCTCACCACCAATTACTAGCGACTCCACACAGTAATGAAGATAGGCAGCGGCATTATAGCTAGGAATGGCGATAGACAATAACTTCATAATCTACTCCTTTAGGGGACTGATTTTTTCTTTCTCTCTTGTCACTTCTTTCTATTTTACCATAAAGTCCAGACTTTGAAGGACTTTTATTAGAATACAAGGGTTGCTATCTCTATTTGCTATTTTGGACATCAAAAAAGAGGGGATCCCCCTCCTTACGAATTTAATTCTGCCAAGTCATCTAGATACTGGTTGTTAATGACCGCCAAGATATAGGTATCTGCCTTCAAGAGGTCAGTAGGTCCAAACTGGACATCCAGTGGTGAATTTTCTTGTTCACGAAATCCTAGGACATTGAGATTGTATTTGCCACGTAGATCCAGCTGGCTCAGGCTTTGACCTGCCCAAACACTCGGAATTTTCATCTCCACGATAGACACATTTTTATCCAGCTGAAAGACATCAACATTATTATGAAAGAGAATGGTCTGCGCTAGAGACTGCCCCATTTCATACTCAGGTGAAATCACCGAGTCAGCACCGATTTTTTCTAGCACCTTCTTAGCTGTCTGGCTTTTAACCTTAGCAATAACAGTTGGCACTCCTAGACTCTTGCAATGCATGACTGCAAGCACACTAGATTCTAAATTTTCCCCAGTTGCCACCACAACTGTATCGCAGGTATCAATTCCTGCTGAGAGCAAGAGCTCTTCATCTGTTATATCTCCAACAACTCCACGTACCAAGACAGGTTCGAACTGATTGATTCGCTCTTCATGGTCGTCAATGGCTATAATATTTACATCATGCTTAGCAAGAGCCGCGAGAACACTGCTCCCAAAAATTCCCAAACCTAAAATTCCAATTGTCCGATCTGACATAGTTTATCCTTTCTTATCCTATGGTAATATCTGCTTTCATATAGTGGATCATATCTTTCTTATCTGGTTGATACTCAGCCAAACTAACTAATAGCGTCAGTGGTCCAATTCGTCCGATAAACATCAGTAGCATGATAATGCTAAGAGCTAATCTGCCTAACTCTGGTGTCAAATTTGCAGTTACTCCGACCGTGGCAAGCGCTGAAATTGTCTCGAACATGATGTAGATAAAGCGCGGATTCCCTTCTGCTGTTACCCCTAACAGGATCAAGCCCAGCAAGAAAGTTAGCAAGAAGATAATAAAGACACTGAATGATTTTTGGACTGTCCGAGGTAAAATTGTTCTTCGAGCTACATTGGCATGAGGCAAGCCTAAAAGCTCACTGCGTGCAAATACTAATAATACAAAGAAGGTTGTGATTTTAAGCCCCCCGGCTGTTCCACCAGGCGCCCCACCGAGAAACATCTGCAAAATATAGATCATCAAGGTAACAGGCCTAGCCTGAGTAAAATCAATAGAAGCGAAGCCTGCCGTCCGCATGCTGACAGTTTGGAAGAAACTGACTAGCAATTTATCTGGGAAGTTGAGATTTCCAATCGTTCCCGGATTGTTCCACTCTATCAAGAGGGTTGAAACTGTTCCAGTAAATAAAATTCCAGCTGTCAAGAAGAGAACCAACTTGGTATGGAAGCGAAGCCGACGTTTTTTCTTGCTCAACTGCGTGGCCAGGTCAAACCAAACCATGAACCCTAGACCGCCTGTGATGATCAAAGCAGCAAGCACTAGATTAATCAAAGGATCAGTTTGAAAAGCTACTAAACTTGTACTTCCAAAATTATCAAAACCAGCATTACAGAAAGCTGAAATAGCTACGAAGATAGAGGTAAAAATCCCTCGGCCCCAACCAAATTCCGGAACAAAACGAAAACTTAACAGGAAGGCTCCGAGTCCTTCAACGATAAAAGTCGTCAAGAAAATCGAACGTATGAAAACCATTAAAGACTGAGTTTCTCCATAACTAAAGCTCTCCAGAATTGTTTCACGGCTACGAAGACTTAGCTTTTGCTTGCTTTGAATATAAAAGACCCCTATAAAGGTCATGAGACCCAAACCACCAATCTGGATCAAAAACATACAGATTAACTGCCCCCAGATGTTATATGTGGTAGCTACTGGTTGAGTAAAGAGTCCTGTCACACAGACCATGGATACTGCTGTAAAGAGATGGTCGAAATAGGTCGCTTGGGAGCTTGTTGCTTGCACAAATGGCAGACTCAAAAGGAGAGAGCCTGCGAGAATAACCAAAGCAAAACTTAAAAAAATTCGACGAGCAGGTGATAAACGCCCCAAGGTCGTGTTTATTTTTTCCGAAAATGATTTGAATAACATAGTTACATTGTACCATAAAACAGTTAAAGCAGTCACATATGACTAACGATTTCAAGACAGAGTTCTAAGGCCTTGTCAAAAGCTTCTGAACCCCAATCGCGACTATCATAATTTTCTAAATCGGCTAAAGAATCTGCGGTAAAGAGCAACTCTCCCCAGACAACTCCACGTAGCTGGGCTACTGCCGCAAGAGCGGAGCACTCCATCTCCACAACTGCACAGCCTTCTTTCTTACGATAGGCAACTTTTTCAGCTGTTTCTCGGTAAAAACCATCTGTCGACCAAGTCATAACCTCTTCATAAGGAATGCCTAGTTGTTCCAAGACTTGCTCGATGGCAGAAATCGCTTCGACATGTACATCCATATAACGAGAAGGCGCTACATAGTGGTAGCTGGTCCCCTCATCTCGCAGGGCTCGGACTGGAACCAGAAAGGCATTTTCCTCTATATCGGCTAGGACGCCACAGGTTCCAGTGGAAATGATTTGTTCCACACCGTAGCCAATCAACCAATCCATAAACTGGGCCGCTGGAGCAGAGCCAACGGGAGCCTGGGCAAGACAAATCTCCTCGCCCTTGTAGTTGATGACATAGACTGGATAAGTCTTGGTGGCAGAAATGAACTCGCCAACGCACTCTGCTCCTATTTCCTGGGCGTAGCGGTCAATCTCCTCCTCCAAAAATGCATAGATACACTTCTTTGGCAATTGTAAATCTAAGCCTTCGTGATTTGGCATGATGACTGCCTGAGGATTGTCATCAAATTCTAAAATAGGAATGGCATGTTTTTGAATCATAAAGCACCTCCTCTAAATTTGTACTATTATAACAAAAGCTAAACGAAAGTCAAGACGGGAGGCTAAGTCAAATCAGAAAAACCTACCTTAAGTAGGAAACAACAATTAAATGCTTTTTTCGTCATAATAAAATTGCTATAGCTTAGGAATTAGTTTATAATAGATTGAATTTAAAAAAGGGAGAAATCTTATGAAATTCTATTCATATGACTATGTTCTCAGTCAGATTAGTCAACAGAATTGGACCATGATTATTGTGTCGACATTCTTAGTGATTGTGACTGGATTCTTTGCATTTAAGGCTTTCAAAGATAAAAGAGGGAGTAAGTTCCGTGAATTATCGCTCATTTCTATTTTGACCTTAATTGCTTTTGTATTGATTAGCATTACGAATTTTCAAAACAGCCAATCCAATGATAATCAATTTCGTAGTTCCTTGCACTTCATCGAAATTGTATCAAAAGAGTTAGGTGTTGATAAGAAAAATGTTTATGTCAACACATCAGCAGTGACTGATGGGGCGATTATTAAAGTAGGTGACAATTTTTATCGTGCCATTAGTGGGACTGACCAAGATAGCTATTTATTAGAAAAGATGGAACTCTATAAATCAGATGTGGAACTCGTGGAGGTTGAAAAATGATAAGCTTTTTTGCTACAATTGCAATTAAATTAGCCTTGGGGCTACTTTCTCTTGTTTTTGTTATTAACGTAACAGGTAAAGGAAATTTAGCACCAAGTTCTGCAGTAGATCAAATCCAGAACTTTGTTCTCGGGGGTATTATCGGTGGGGTTATCTACAATAGTTCTATCACCATCATCCAATACATTGTTATCCTCATCATCTGGACTATTCTCATCTTGCTCCTTAAATGGCTGAATACCAATGTTTCTCTGATTAAACATCTGATTGACGGAAAACCTACTATTATCATAAAAAATGGTCAGTTAGACCCTGAAGCCTGTCGATCAAAAGGTCTTGCAGCTGCAGATGTAGCTCTTAAATTGCGCGCCCAAGGAATCTTCCAACTAAAAGACGTCAAGAGAGCTGTGATTGAGCAAAACGGACAGCTAATTGTTGTAAGAATGGGTGACGAAAATCCTAAGTACCCAGTCATTACAGATGGTGTTGTCCAAGTTGAAATCCTAGAAACCATTGGAAAAACTGAGGAATGGCTAACAGAAAAATTAAAAGAAGAAGGTTTCGAAGACGTTTCTAATATTTTTATCGCAGAATATGATAAAGGTCAACTGAATGTTGTAACCTATTAAAAAAACAAACTGATGCTTTTCGTATCAGTTTTTTGCTTTTTAGCATAAAAGGGTATATACTTAAATTAATATCTAATGTAATTTAGATAATACAAAAAATTAACGTAGGTATCCCCCATGTCAATCGAAGAAAAATTCAACCAAGCTAAAGGTTCTGTTAAAGAAGGTTTTGGTAAACTAACTGGCGATACAAAAACTCAAGCAGAAGGAGCTGCAGAAAAGGTAGCTTCAAAAGCTAAAGAAGTTGCTGAAGATGCAAAAGAAGCTGTCGAAGGTGCAGTATCTGGCGTAAAAAACATCTTTAAAAAAGACGGAGAATAATTCTTTTTCGTCCTAATAACATAAGAAAATCTCCCTTCTCTTTCGAGAAAGGAGATTTTCTTTTATGGTCGTCCACCAGGGCCACCATTCCCTTGAGGTCCACCTCCACCAGGCATCGAATTGACAATCTCAGTTTGTTTTTCACCATTGAAATAGATGTCTCCGCCTGTATAAGTCGCTGTTCCATCAAAGTCAAAACCAGTTTGACCAGTCATTTTGATGGTTCCTCCATTAACTGTAATGTTCCCGTTTGAGTCAATTGGATCCGTGTCCCCTTGACCAACTTCAACGGTCAAATTCCCACCATTCATAGTAAAGAAGATTTCACTTTGTTGGGCGTTTTTGTTGGCCGCATTGACACCATCATCTGTTGAGTATATGTTGATGTCTCCGCCGTTGATAGTAATTGACTTCCCTTCTAATCCTTCGGTAGATTTCTTAACGGTATAGGTACCACTATCAATAACTAAATCACCTGATGCGTGGATACCATCGTCCCCTGCAGTAACAGTGATGGTATTATCAGAGAGATACATGGTTCCTACAGATGTGTCCTCATCATTGTCGACCTTAACTCCGTCTTCCTTGGCATCGATAGTCATGGTTGTGCCGGTAATGTTGAATTCATCATTGACATTAAAGGCATCCCCAACTGCCGTGATATTATAAGCCCCACCTGTGATATGAAGCGTATCGTTTGCTTTAATACCATTATTTTTCTTACCATCTACATTGAGAGTTCCTTTACCATTGATGGTTAAGTCCACTTTAGAGAAGAGGGCTGCATCAGCTTTTTCGTCACTATTAGAAGCTGAATCTGACAGGCTATTGCTTGTCCCATCTGCTAGAGTTAAGTAGACGTGGCCAGCTGATGTTGCAGAAATAGCTGCATTGGTGTTGGTCATGGTTACACCGTTTAGGACGATATGTACATCATCAGTCTTTTCAGCTTCAATCTTGATTTGAACACCGTCAGATTGACCATAAATCACATAGATTCCTGACTTAGAGATGGTAACGGTAGAGTCTGACACAGCAACTCCTTCACCAGAAACAGTTGCAGTAGATCCAGACAGCGTCACAGTTGATGCAGATTTTTCATCGTAGGAAGTATCGTAGTCCTTGTCTGTAAAATAGCTAGTTTTCTTAGCTTCTGTAGTTGATGTCGTTTTCGTTGTTGCAGTATTGCTAGCTGTTGTATTTGAAGTTGACTGGGTACAAGCTGTTACTAGTGCTAGAGTTGCTATACTCGTTAATAAGAATGTCCATTTTTTTGCTTTCATACTCATTTCCTCGTCTTTCATTTTACATGCTCTTAGTCTACGGAACTTCCCTAAAATAAGCCTAAACTTTTTCTGAAAGTTTTCTTAACCACATCCGAACTTCATTAATACTCATTGTTTATGGTAAAAAAAGAACAGCATTTTGCTGTTCTTTTAGTTTTCTTTAACTGGAATTTCCTTGATAACCCGTGCTGGGTTGCCTGCCAGAACTACATTATCACCAAAAGATTTAGTAATGACCGCTCCTGCTCCTGCAACAACGTTATCACCTAGTGTAACACCTGGAAGGACAATAACCCCACCACCTGCCCAGAAGTTCTTACCAATCGTAATGGGTTTCCCAAATTCTAAACCTGAATTTCGTTCATCCGGATCTAGAGGGTGAAGAGGTGTTAAAAACTGACAATTTGGGCCAATCATGGCATTATCACCGATGGTAATAGGACAAACATCTAACATTGTCAGATTCCAATTGGAATAGAAATTTTCTCCCAAATGAATATTGACACCATAATCCACCACCAAACGAGTATTGACATAGAGGTTTTCACCAGTTGAGCCAAACCAGCCTTTGATGATTTCCATACCTTTTACTGGGTCGACCTCTTCATTAAAGGAGGCTTGCTTTTGTCGTGCTGTTTGTGCTAGAGCACGAAGTTCTGGATCGAACGGGCGATAGGGTTCTCCCGCAATCATTTTTTGGTATTCACTTTTCATATCTTGATATCCTTGTTTATTTTACAAGATTGTAGCATAGTTCTATCCTTAAAACAAGCAGCAAAGAGATAAAAAAACTAGTACATCCAAAGATGTACTAGTTTTTAATTAGAAAGGTGACTTTTCCACTACTCTACAGAGTTGATTAGTCTTCTTTCTTTTTACGAGCGATAAGTCCAAATCCACTCAAGACACCTACTAAACCAAGGGCAGCAAGGCTAGCATGATCTTCAGTACCAGTATTTGGCAATTGAGGAGCATTTTCCTTAGCTGGAGTTGGTTTAACTGGAGCTTCTGGTTTTTCTGAATCTGGAGTCGGTTCTGGATCTGGAGTCGGCTTTGGATCTGGAGTTGGCTTTGGATCTGGAGTTGGTTTCGGATCTGGAGTTGGCTCTGGATCTGGAGTTGGTTCTGGATCTGGAGTTGGTTTTGGATCCGGAGTTGGCTCTGGATCTGGAGTTGGTTCTGGATCCGGAGTCGGTTCTGGATCTGGAGTTGGCTCTGGATCTGGAGTTGGTTCTGGATCTGGAGTTGGTTCTGGATCTGGAGTTGGTTTCGGATCTGGAGTTGGTTCTGGATCCGGAGTTGGTTTCGGATCTGGAGTTGGTTCTGGATCTGGAGTTGGTTCTGGATCCGGAGTCGGTTCTGGATCTGGAGTTGGTTTTGGATCTGGAGTTGGCTCTGGATCTGGAGTTGGCTCTGGATCTGGAGTCTTAACCTTCTCATAAACGTGTTCTGTGTCGCCGTTTGGAAGTTTCTTAGTCTCTACGAAGCGGTAGCCTGGAATATCTTTCTTAGGATTTTCGCCGTCTTCTGTTGGATATCCTGGAATTTCATTTCCGTCTTTATCCTTGTGACTAGTCTTCACTTTTTCGTAGACATGTTCTGTGTCCCCGTTTGGAAGTTTCTTAGTCTCTACGAAGCGGTAGCCTGGAATATCTTTCTTAGGATTTTCGCCGTCTTCTGTTGGATATCCTGGAATTTCATTTCCGTCTTTATCCTTGTGACTAGTCTTCACTTTTTCGTAGACATGTTCTGTATCGCCGTTTGGAAGTTTCTTAGTCTCTACGAAGCGGTAGCCTGGAATATCTTTCTTCGGTTGTTCACCGTCTTCTGTTGGATATCCTGGAATTTCATTCCCTTCCTTATCCTTATGACTGGTCTTAACCTTCTCATAAACGTGTTCTGTATCACCGTTTGGAAGTTTCTTAGTCTCTACGAAGCGGTAGCCTGGAATATCTTTCTTCGGTTGTTCACCGTCTTCTGTTGGATATCCTGGAATTTCATTTCCGTCTTTATCCTTGTGACTAGTCTTCACTTTTTCGTAGACATGTTCAGTGTCTCCGTTTGGAAGTTTCTTAGTCTCTACGAAGCGGTAGCCTGGAATATCTTTCTTCGGTTGTTCACCGTCTTCTGTTGGATATCCTGGAATTTCATTTCCGTCTTTATCCTTGTGACTAGTCTTCACTTTTTCGTAGACATGTTCAGTGTCTCCGTTTGGAAGTTTCTTAGTCTCTACGAAGCGGTAGCCTGGAATATCTTTCTTAGGATTTTCGCCGTCTTCTGTTGGATAACCCGGAATTGCTTTACCTTCTTTATCTACAAATGTAGTAACTGGTGTTACTGTTGGTGTGTAGGTTGCAGAAGCTTTTGTTCCGTTCATATCTTCACGAACAACTGTAACTGATGGAGCTGTTCCTGTAAATTCAGGTTCTGGTTTGAAGGTTACAGTTCCGTCTGGTGCTACTGTGTATGTACCAACACCTGGAATAGTCTTAGTTATTGAACCATCGTCAAATGTTGCCGGAACATCATCATTCATTGGAACACGGCTATCGCCTTCCTTGAATGTTGGTTTACCAGACTGTTCTTGACCTTTTGGTCCAATAGTTGTAGCTGGTTCCGCTGTTGGTGTCACCGGAGTCACAGTTGGTGTGTAGGTAGCTGTTACTGGTGTACCATTCTTATCTACACGTTTAACAGTCACGCCTGTTCCTGCTCCTGTGAATGATTTTTCTGGTACAAATGTTACAGTTCCGTCTGGTGCTACTGTGTATGTACCTTCACCTGGGATAGTCTTAGTTGTTGAACCATCTTCGAAGGTTGCTGGTGTATCATCATCCATTGGAACTACTGGATCACCTTCTGTAAACTTAGGCTTACCTGTTTGGGTAGCACCTTGGATATCTGTAGTTTCAACTGGTGTTGCAGTTGGTGTTACTGGGGTTACAGTTGGTGTGTATTTAGCAGTAACTGGTGTACCGTTCTTATCGACACGTTTAACAGTCACGCCTGTTCCTGTTCCTGTGAATGATTTCTCTGGGACAAATGTGACTGTTCCATCTGGAGCTACTGTGTAGGTTCCTTCACCTGGGATAGTCTTAGTTGTTGAACCATCTTCGAATGTTGCTGGTGTATCATCATCCATTGGAACTACTGGATCACCTTCTGTAAACTTAGGCTTACCTGTTTGGGTAGCACCTTGGATATCTGTAGTTTCAACTGGTGTTGCAGTTGGTGTTACTGGGGTTACAGTTGGTGTGTATTTAGCAGTAACTGGTGTACCGTTCTTATCGACACGTTTAACAGTCACGCCTGTTCCTGTTCCTGTGAATGATTTCTCTGGGACAAATGTGACTGTTCCATCTGGAGCTACTGTGTAGGTTCCTTCACCTGGGATAGTCTTAGTTGTTGAACCATCTTCGAATGTTGCAGGAACATCATCATCCATTGGTACGTTTGGATCACCTTCTGTAAACTTAGGTTTACCTGTTTGGGTTTGACCTTGTTTATCAGTTGAAGTAGCATCTTCAGCTGTTGGAACTACTGGAGTAATCTTAGGTGTGTATGTTGTTTCAGCCGGTGTACCGTTGGCATCTTTAGCTTGAACCTTAACGGCAACAACATCACCTGAGTATGACTTGTCAGTTGGTGTGAAGGTTACAACACCTGTTTCCTTATCAACTGTGAAGGTACCGATTTCTTTACCTTCTGGTGATTTAGCAACTACTGATGCAGCTGATTGACCATTTTCGTCAAGAAGAGTAATGGTATTCTTGTCGATTGGTGCAACTGGGTCACCTTCTGTGAAGGTTACTGTTCCAGTTTGAACTACACCTTGAGGGGCTACTGATTCAGCAGGAGTCGCTGTTGGTGTTACAGGAGTTACAGTTGGTGTGTACTTAGCTGTAACTGGTGTTCCGTTCTTATCTACACGTTTAACTGTTACGCCTGTTCCTTTACCTGTGAATGATTTTTCTGGGACAAATGTTACTGTTCCGTCTGGTGCTACTGTGTAGGTACCTTCATCTGGGATAGTCTTCGTTGTTGAACCATCTTCGAAGGTTGCTGGTGTATCATCATCCATTGGAACTACTGGATCACCTTCTGTAAACTTAGGTTTACCTGTTTGGGTTTGGCCTTGTTTATCAGTTGAAGTAGCATCTTCAGCTGTTGGAACAACTGGAGTAATCTTAGGTGTGTATGTTGTTTCAGCCGGTGTACCGTTGGCATCTTTAGCTTGAACCTTAACGGCAACAACATCACCTGAGTATGA